>JACMRQ010000483.1 GCA_014376355.1 Arcicella sp.
ATAGTTATAGTGTTTGAAACACTTAAAGGAGCTGAATAAAATAAGGATGCAGCAGTTGGAGTTGAACCATCTGTTGTATAATAAATAATCGAACCTGATTTATCATCTGTCGCTGTGATTGTTACTTGTACAGGAGAACCCTCAATAAAAGTAGCTCCAACAGGCGCTAATGAAACTACTGGTGCAGGATTAAAAGCAGATTTTGACCAAACTGCATAATCAGTTCCAGAAGCATTTAAAATCCATTCCGCTCCTGGATTCCACATCCCTTGACCAATTTTAACGGCTACCTTGCCGTCAATAATTGCAGAATAAAAAGTACTCGAATTTGAAATCACTACTTTGCTGTAAGCATTTATAGTATTAGACTTTCTTATTCCCATTAATTTATTTATGGCCATTTCATTCGAAGAATAGGTTACAGTAACGCCATCTTTTTTATAAGTCCCTCCATAATAATGTGGGAAGAAAATACACGGAATACCAGGATGAGTTAAAATATATGCATACGCTTTCATGATATTATTATTGTTAACAAAACTCCCTGACAAAACAAAAGTGTCGTGGTTATCGACAAAAGTTACCGCTTTATCCGCATATCCAAATTGACCAGCTAAACCCGCATTGCCAGAAAGCGCACTAAAATTCCCACTATTAAATGCTGGCTGTAATGCATTATAATACATTGCGAAATCAAAAGCAGCTGATTTCCCACCTGTCCCATTTATCCAAGATTTTAATGTGTTTACATTTCCATCCCAAAACTCTCCAACAGACGAATATGGTGAAGAAGCGGTAATATAATCTCCAAAAAAGCTTGCAGAAAATCCTTTAGCTACATCCCATCTCCAACTATCAAAACCTAAATCTTTTAATCTTGTTAAATATTCTTTTACTCCATTCTTAACCTGTGGATCATTATGATCTAAATCTCTAGCACCATTAAAATCCTCACCTGTATCAGGAGTTCCGCAAGGTTTAACCCCCGTAATTACTACTTTATTTGCTTCATCGGTACTTGTTATAGACTTACAGTCCCATGTTGGATTTGTAAAATCTGTCCAATTTGTAGAACCGCCTCTATGGTTTACCACGATATCGGCCATAGGATGAATTCTTGGTGAACTGGTGTTTAAAGTTGCCAATAAGGCTTTAAGCTGAGCTTCGGTACCAAAAGAAGTTAAACCAAAGTTGAATAATTCAGTTGGAATATATCCAGTTCCGCCAAGCGACTTGGAAGGTGGCGGTAGCCATAGAACATTAATACCAGCAACAGCATACCCACTTGCACGATTATTGAGATAATTATACAAACCACCTTCCGCAATTACTGATGTTTGGTTATGGACGTCCCAACCAAAAGCTTGCATCATTATATCATTGATGTTGGCAGAAGATTGTGCATTTAGATTTGATGTTATAGAATTGCAAATAAACAACAGCAAAATCAGTTTGTACTTAAAAAATAATTTCATTTTCATAATGTATTGAGATAGGTAAATATTTGGTTTTGAAGAAACAATTGAGTTTAGAAT
>JACMRQ010000484.1 GCA_014376355.1 Arcicella sp.
AACAGAAAAGTGTTTTAATTTGTAATTGTGCAGTTATTTTTCATAGTTAAATAGGTTTAGAGGTAAGATAGGAAAGGGTGTTTTCTTTGGAAACACCACTTTTTTTAACTAATAAATCAAAATTAACAAATATATAAAAATTTTTCATAGTTAAATAGGTTTAGAGGTAAGACGGGAAAAAGCATTGCTTATGGCGATGCTTTTTTTATTTTACCAAAATTCTACAAGAGAAAGTACAACATTTTTAGCATTGGACTCTTAGAATCACTAATTTATGGTATTGATTTTTAATATTTTCATGTCAACTAAAGTGTTAATTATTCTATTAAATGTTAATAAACAGAGTAATCGTTTTGTTATTCTCGTAATCATTGTTGAAGATGACAATTTTTCTTTTCGACACAATTTTGTCTTAATAATTCCAATGTTTAGTGAAAACTATTTGAATATTAGTATTAAAAATAGCTTTGATTTTCAGATTATTAGTAATTTTATAACATTCAAATGTCCCAGATAGTGTAATAATATTCTAATTTCCCTTCCACTTTTCGATCAGTCACTCTCAATATCAAACTCATTAGTTTCATGCCTCCTGTATAAGGAGTAAACTCATTATCTGTCAATTTTGAATCTACTGTTAAAGTTGACAGATAATTTAAGGTTGAATTATTGGTTCTACTTCCATATTCTTCATATTCATTGCATTAGATTAATCTCCTTGAAGCATTGCTATTATGTCAACTGATAAATTGTCACCCTCACATTTGTTTACCCCCTCAGAGTTAGTTAGTTCTTTTACTTTTTTGTTAAAAATCTTAGAGTTACTTTTGCCTACTTTCCGTTGCTGTAAAGCATCTTGTAAACCACTTTTCCTGCAGCATTGACAGATATTTCAACCTCGGCATTGTTTTTCAATATTAAATAGCCACGGGTTTGGGAATAAATACCATTAAAAATAATAAAATAAAGGATATTAAAATAAATATTTTTTTCAAAAGTTGTTTTTATTTGAATTCTTAATCAAAGACATAAAAAGTCTGTAAAATTAAAATTCATGATAAACGATGAATTAGTGAAAGGTATTTCTGAGTAAATTTACCATAAAATCAAAAGAAAAAATCCTTGTAGTTAGTGTTTACTAATTTCAAGGATCTTGAGAATAAATTCTATGTAGTCAAATTAAACCATTCGCTTTCGCAAAGCCTCATACAGCACTACGCCAGTTGCTACCGACACATTCAATGACCCCACTCGACCAGTCATTGGAATAGTTGCTAATTCATCAACAGAATGCAACAATTCCTCTGAAATTCCATCTTCTTCTGATCCCATAATTATTGCAGTTGGCATGGTAAAATCTATCTCATACATATTTTTAGATAGTTTTTCAGAACAGGCAACTACTTGAATTCCAGAATTTTGCAAGTACTTAATCGTCAAATATAAATTTTCTTCTCGACAAACAGGCAAGAAATTTAATGCCCCTGATGAAGTTTTCATGGCATCAGCATTAATTTGAGCAGCCCCTTTTGTTGGAATCACGATGGCATGAACACCTGTACATTCAGCAGTACGAGCAATTGCTCCAAAATTACGAACATCTGTTATGCGATCGAGGACGAGTAGGAGAGGGACTTGCCCTTTTTCATAAACATCGGCAACCACGTTTTCAAGTTTGGCGTAATTAATTGCTGAGACAAAAGCAATCACTCCCTGATGATTTTTGCGAGTGATTCTGTCTAATTTTTCAGAAGGCACTTTCTGTACAGGTACGCCACGCAAACGGGCAAATTCCAGTACTTCAAGGCTGCCTAATTCTCTCTGAACCAATATTTTATCAATTTCTTTTCCTGCACGAAGCGTTTCTAAAACTGATTGAATACCAAAGACAATATCTTTACTTTCAGGTTTAGCTTGATTAAAAAAGTTATTTTGAAATGGTTTTTTATAGCCATCAGGTTTTTTGTAACCTTCTGGCTTTTTATAATCTTTTGAATCGTTTTCTGTTGTCATATCGATAATTTAACTTAAATATTTCTACAAAGTTCGTAAAGTTTTCCCTGTCTTTTTTATGTTTTGGGTTTTGAAGGCTAATTTCTTTCAAAAATGAGGAATGTAACTCATAAAAATTAAAAATTAATGGTGGTTTGTATTTGAATTATTAATGCACCTGTTCGATGCTCAATTAAAATAAATACTTACTGCATAATGCCGATTAATGATATTTTTTAATGTAAATTTAGTAAAACGAGTTTATTCACAGCGTACAATGTTGGTTTCAATAAGGCGTTTAATTTTGTATGAGACAATTTTTGGTGAGATTTTTGTAAATGAACTATTTTGAAAAAGTATTTGTACTATTAAAGTAATTGGTATAATTATATGAATCATTTAATAATACAATTTCACTTTTATATTAAAAGGCTTGTTAATTAATTGTTAAATGTATTATATTTGTACATCGTCTGTGAAAATTTACAAATCGTTCTTTGAAGTAACACACAAAATGCCATTCTTAATTAGCTGAAATACAGCGACTTTCTATTCATCTTTTCTAATTCCTGATGTATCACAGGAAAACGTTTCACAGAATAATCCAAATACCACACATCATTACTAATTGCTTATCTCTTTAAATAGACTTCTTGTCGAAGTCGGTTATTATCTATTTTATAAACGTAAACCAAAAGAGGTTTGCTTAATTTAAAAGTAAGGAATATATGAAACAAATGATCAAATTGACTGTAGCTATTTTAATATTTAGCTCGGTAGTTTATGCGTGCAAAGTAAAACAGCAGCATAGTAATTTGTTACCTCAGAACAATCAATCAGTAGCCGTTCAAGAAGTGAATGATGAAATGTTGGTAAATATCTTATCAAGAAATTGGGTTGTCAATGTTGTAAATTATCAAGCAGATACCCGTAAAAATGTATTGTATGAACGAGGGATTGATGCAAATTTACACGATTTTTCAAAAGAGTCTTTTAAAATTACAGCGGATGAAAAAGTTGTTTATACGGACGAAGGAGGACAAAAACATATTGGCAATTGGGATTTAAAGGATAATAATACGAAGCTATTAATGGAATTTGAAGATGGTGAAGAAGTGTCTTGGAATATCATTGAAAAGAATAAAAATCAATTGATACTTCACATGAGTATTGACGCTCGCAAAGTAAATTGGAACATTACTAATTTAAATGAAATTGATATTCCAACGGCAGCCGTTTTTGCAGGATTTTACGCAGGAATTGTTGATGAGAAAACGGAAAAAGTCATTATAACCTATAAAATGAATCCGAGAGGATAGTTTTAATTAAGAGTTATGAGTTGTTCATGTCAAGATAAAAACGCCGATTTAGAACTAACAATTCCAAATCGGCATTTTAATAGCCGACAGCCGATAAGTTATTTCGTTGCAATATAAAAGAAATCAAAACACTCTTCTGCATCCTCATTCAAAAAATAATCTTTATAAGTTATATTTGTAACTAATTGGTTGTCAGATTTTTGAATAATATTTCTGCTCATTCTGTTAGCTATATCATAAGGAATTTGCAACATCCATCTTGGTAAACGATATTGAAGGTTGAAAATATCAAAACGAGTTATTTTCTCGACAGAACGCTTATTTTTTTCGTAATAATCCATCACTTTTGAATTACCATGAATTCCCTTCGTTATAATGCTTCCGAAATGTTTTAGAATTAGGCTTTTAAGTTCGTTCGCCAAGTATTCACGTTCGTGCCAAGGGTTACGAGAGAGCGAGTATTTACGGTTTACAGTTGTTAAAATCAACTTTCCACCAGGTTTCAAAACACGATAGGCTTCTTTAATAAATTCATTATCATCGGCAATGTGTTCAATTACTTGGAAAGTTACGATATAATCAAAAGTATTATCTTTTAAACCTTTCAGTGGAGGCAAAAACATATCAATAAACTTAAAGTTAGGGTATTCCGTAGCAAGTTTGATCATTAAAGGTTCGTTTTTATCAACGCCCGTATAATTTGAAATTGAAGGAGCCAAGACCGCCACGCCACGACCCGTTCCACAACCAATTTCAAGCAAATTTCCCGAAATCATTTTGGCTACTTCAATGTATGGAAATAATAACCGCTGATGAACAGGATTATCGGAAACAATGTCAGAGGAGGTAATTTCTGTTGTTTTGTACATAAGTATATTAATATTTAATAATTTTACAATCATCAACCATTAAACATTGAATATCTAAATTTGACAATTTTGTGTCAAATTTACCTCTTTTGCTTGACATCAGAAAAATACTTGGTAAATTGGTTCGTTATACTTTTAAAATAAAGACTCTTTTTATTACAGGACAAATATAAAAATGAAAAAAATACTCCTTACCTTATTTTGCATGGCTTTACTGTCGGGATGTGCGGTTACAGTTCCGACCTCCAAAAAAGGAAACCAAGCGGATAATCGAATATCTCTGCAAAGAATAATTAGCAAAAGTAGATTTTTAGATAATGGTAACTCCACAAGAATTTATCTTAGTATTGATGCTAACCGCAATATGAGTTCAAGCGATTTTATGAAAGAATTCGCATTTAATTATAGTTTATATCCTGATTATGCCAATAAACAAGCCTTATTAAGCTCAGGAATTGTGGTAGTTACTCCTGAAAATCTATCGGAAAGCGATGGGCTTTTCACAATTTGGTTTGATATACCCAAGCCAAAAGATTTATATACTGCTGTTGCTTTAATTGATATAAAAGATTTAAAGACTGATAATAAAATTTTAAATGATTGTCTGATAAGGTTTCAATCTGGAAAAGTTGGCGATTATTTTATGTTTTTTGACAAGACAGGAACCAAACCTTTAGCAAAAAATTTCTTTTCTGTCGAGGATACAGTCATTTTAAAAAGTTTAGACAATCGTTCTCAAAATTTCAAAGCATATCGTTATAAGTATGAGTTTGAAGCGGCGATTTCCCCAATGTCCACCACACCCAGAAGTGTTTCAAAAAGCCTTTACGTTGATTCGGCATTTGCGATAACCTCAAATATTCCTGTAGTCTTACCGAATGAAGCACTTTATTATTTCTCGAAAGATACGACAGAAGTTTATGGAATAGGGATTGTAGTTACGGATAAACGGTTTCCCAGAGTTACTCGACCAGAGAAATTAGTTCGTCCCTTAATTTACATGAGTACCAATGCTGAAACGAATGATTTATACAATTCAAAAGAAGCTAAAAGAACATTGGATAACTATTGGCTGAACATCACTCAAGGAAACCAAGTAACGGCAAAACGCACAATAAAAGCCTTTTACCAGCGTGTAGAGCAAGCAAATAGACTTTTTACGACTTATAAAGATGGTTGGAAAACGGATAAAGGAATGGTATTTATTATTATGGGCGACCCCGTGAAAATTACTCGAATGAAAGATAAAGAGGTTTGGACTTACATTCGTGCTTCCCAGTATTCAGAATTAAACTTTACATTTACGAAGCGTTCCAATCAATTTGCCGATGACCATTATGAATTGCAACGCTATGCCGAATATCAGTCAATTTGGTTTCCTACGGTGGAACAATGGCGTAATGGGGATGTGGTGGTTAGGTAAATAATACTTTATTATAATGAAACGCTCTTTTTTTGAAGGGCGTTTTTTGTGCTTTTTACAAAAAAAATTTACTTACAAAAAAAAGTTCTCACAAATTTTGTGAGAACTTTTGTAGTCCGTACGGGAATACTAAGAGTGCAATTTTATAATATCTAATAATACTTAAATGTATTGATAATCAATGAGTTATAGAATATGAAAATCCTATGCTATCCTATATATATCGGAATAATACAAAAAAAGTGTACCCCAAAGTGTACCCCGTTTTAAAATTTCATTATCTTTGTATTGTTCGATTGACAACTTAAAAAAACAAAGACAATGGCTAAGACTAATTTCTATCTAAGGGATAAAAACGCCCTATCTGAAACTTCTATTTTCCTAACGGTATTCTACAATAAAGAACGTGTTAAACTCTCCACCAGTGAAAGTATAAACCCCGAATTTTGGAACGAAAAAGACCAACGCCCACGGAGTACAAAGAAATTCCCAACACACCCCGAATTTAAAACCCGTCTCGATAATTTAGAGAACATGGTTAATGACATTTTACGTACCTACAAAAATGATAATGAGGGTAAATTGCCTCCGCCCGACACACTAAAAGAAATTTGGAACGGTTTAAACGCACCCAAAAAGGAAACCAAACCAGTGTATAACTTCTTTTCCTACTTGGATAAATTCATTGATGATTTACCGAGCCGTATTGTTGAAAAGTCGGGAAAACCTTTTTCCTATCATACTATCAAGGGGTACACCTCATTAAAAAATGTACTGATTGAATTTAAGAATCATAATCGAAAGTATAGAAAACTTGATTTTAAAGATTTTGATTTAGATTTTTATTTTGACTTTCAAAAATTTCTGACCGAACAAAAAACAATGGCAGTAAATACAATTGGTGCAAGAATCAAAAATCTTAAATCTGTATTGAACCACGCCACCGAACACGATGTAAATACCTACACGGATTTTAGAAAGAAAAGATTTAGGGTACTTAAAGAGAAAACAGATGCAATTTATTTGACCTTAGAGGACTTAAAAGATATTGAACGCATTGATTTAACGAACCAACCCCCTTTAGACCGTGTACGTGATTTATTCTTAATAGCGTGTTGGACGGGTGTACGTTTTTCAGACCTCAAACAAATACGTCAAGAACG
>JACMRQ010000485.1 GCA_014376355.1 Arcicella sp.
AGGTATTTTAGTAATTACCGAAGGAGTTTTCGGAATGTCTGGAAAAGTTGGTTCATTAGACGAAATCGTTAAAATGAAAGAAGATTTCAATTTCCGTATTTTGTGCGACGATGCTCACGGATTTGGAACGATGGGACCTACCGGTGCTGGTGTTCCTGAATTGTTGAACTGTATGGATGGCATTGACTTATATTTTTCAACATTTGCCAAATCAATGGCATCAATTGGTGGATTCGTGGCGGCTGATAAAGATATTGTCATGTACTTGAAATATAATATGCGTTCACAGATTTATGCAAAGGCTTTGCCAATGCCTTTTGTGGTAGGTGGAATGAAGCGTTTGGAGTTAATCAAAAAGCATCCAGAATTCCGTGAAAAATTGTGGGAGAATGTTCATGCCTTACAACAAGGTTTGAGAGAGAGAGGTTTTGATATTGGAGAAACGACTTCACCAGTTACCCCAGTTTTCTTGCATGGTGATTATGAATTGACCCACGTGGTTGGTTTAGTACAGGATTTGCGTGAGAATATGGGCGTATTTTGTTCTATCGTAACCTACCCAGTTGTGCCGAAGGGACAAATCATGTTGAGAATCATTCCAACGGCTTCACACACCCTTGAGGATGTTGAATATACTATGAATTGTTTTAAAATTGTACAGGATAAATTGACGGCTGGAGTTTACCGCCAAATTGCGGAGAAATTTATTGAAGAACAGACAAAACAGCTTGATTTCGCCTGATTTTGGTAAAAAAATCACAAATTTTGTTGATTTTTTATTATTTGAATTTGGAAGATGTAATAAAATAGCTATATTTCGACCATAAAGATACGCTACGGCGTTATTTAAGGCTTTTTTTAACTATTTATTCAT
The DNA here is from genome assembly GCA_014376355.1 of Arcicella sp. Classification (GTDB taxonomy): domain Bacteria; phylum Bacteroidota; class Bacteroidia; order Cytophagales; family Spirosomataceae; genus Arcicella. The sequence goes on from JACMRQ010000485.1 coordinate 875, forward strand.
CCTAAATCCAGTTTCGATTATGAACAGATTTGCAGAAGTGAAAGATTTAATTATGTCATTAGAAGGAGATTTTGACAAGTTTTATGACAAAAAAAATCAAGCAGCCGGTACTCGTGTTAGAGGTGGTATGCAACAATTGAAAACTTTAGCACAGGATATTCGTACCCAAGTACAGGATATGAAAAATAGTGAAGAGAAATAATATTTCGATTCACTTTCCATAAAAAAGGCTCAGAATAAATCTGAGCCTTTTTTGTTTTGACGATAGGTAATTTAAGGTGAATTTGGAAATTGAAGTTCCTGTATCCACATTGATAATTAAAAGTTAATGCTTATTTTCGAATCATCAAAATGCTTCCTTATTCATAATAACAGCCATTCCATCAGTTGTTTTTTTTCCAGTTGAAACATCAAAAATTTCAGTGGAGATTTCAGCAGTGTGTTTGTCTGGATTAATGGACATAATCGTGAAAACTGCCTCATACTCCATATCCACAAACATCGGACGTTTATATTCAGAAACCTGCTTCATATAGATACTTCCAAATCCAGGGAATTCCGTTCCCATTATTTTTGAAAATACACTTGATGCTAAAGCCCCGTGAATAATTGGCCGTTTGAAAGCTGTTGTTGTAGCAAAATCAGCATCAAGATGTAAGGGATTATTATCACCTGAAACTTGGGCAAAAAGGATTACATCATTTTGTGAAAATGAAAATGTGTGGCGATATACTGTATTTAATGGTATCATTCTAAAATGTGTCGTTATTAATATTTTGACTCAAAATTATTAAAATTTTTTATTAAAGTACCAATTTAATTTATCAAAGTCCACATTTTCAGTTTTCAATAATAGTTTTAAATCAACTCTCGTTATCTTTGTACTATAATTAAGCGTTTTCAAAAATAAAATCATAACATCATGTACGGAACTATTTTAGCTTGGTCTTTTTATATTGCACTGTTTGCTGCGGCTGGATTCGTAGGAATGAAATTACAGAGTATTTACAACGAAAGAGGTAAATAAGAGGATATTGGTCATTAAATCAATATAAAAAAAGTCTAAAATTTTGCTTTGTTTTGCAAAATTTTAGACTTTTTTTATGAAATATTCCTTTATTTTTACAAAATATATTGACTCAAATCACGATTTTTGACCATTTCTCCGAGTCTTTCAATAACCAATTGTTTAGTGATATTTACTTTCGTATTAGGTTTAATTAAGTCAGGAATATCATACATAATATCATTTAATAAATGAGACATAACCGTTTGTAAACGTCTTGCACCAATGTTTTCAACTTCTGAATTTACCGCAAAAGCGATACGAGCAATTTCTGCTAAAGAATCGTCGTCAAAACTTAATTCTACGCCTTCTGATGATAATAGTGCTTCATATTGCCTCGTTAAGGCACTTTTTGGTTCTTTCAAGATTCTGTAAAAATCTTCTTCTCTTAGGCTTTGAAGTTCAACCCTGATAGGAAAACGTCCTTGTAATTCTGGAATTAAATCGCTTGGTTTTGAAACATGAAAAGCACCTGCGGCAATAAACAAGACGTGGTCTGTATTGATAACTCCGTATTTTGTATTGACGCTTGAACCTTCAACGATGGGTAATAAATCACGTTGAACCCCTTCACGGCTTACATCCGCACCACCGCCATTACTTCCACGTGAATTGGCGATTTTATCAATTTCGTCAATAAAAATAATTCCTAAATTCTCAGCTTTTCTAATTGCCTCTTCTTTCACTTCATCCATATCAATCAATTTGGCCGATTCTTCTTCCAAAAGGATTTTACGTGCATCTGCAATAGTCATTTTGCGTTTTTTCTCACGTCTTGGCAACATTCCGCCAATCATTTCTTGAATATTCATCATTGACATTTCGTCAATTGGTCCACCCATAACGCCAATATTAGGACCATTGGAAGTACGAACATCAATTTCAATTCTTCTATTCTCTAATTCTCCTCTTCTTAGTTTTTCACGAAATAAATCACGGGTTTTTTGGTTTAATTCTCCATCCGTCTCTGGAACATTATTTTCAAAACCAACTTCTTTTACTTTCTTTTTCCTGCCAGTTTTTCCCATTGCAGGCACAAGTGCCTCCACAATTATTTCTTCGACCATTTCTAATGCCTTGTCCCTAACTGTTTCTTTTCTACTGATTTGCACTAAATGAACAGATGCTTCTACTAAATCACGAACCATAGATTCAACATCACGACCAACGTACCCAACTTCCGTAAATTTAGAGGCTTCAACTTTTGTGAAAGGAGCATCTGCCAATTTTGCCAAACGTCTGGCAATTTCCGTTTTGCCAACACCTGTAGAACCAATCATTAAAATGTTATTTGGAGTAATCTCCTTTTGCATTTCTTCAGGAGCATTCATTCTTCTCCAACGATTCCGAAGAGCAATAGCAACATTTTTCTTGGCATCGTTCTGTCCGATAATATATTTGTCGAGTTCTGCGACAATTTGTTTTGGAGTAAGTGAATCTAAGTTGATGGTCATATTAATTTACAGCAATTAGGCTTTAGCTAAAGGCTGTTAGTATTTTTAATTATTATTGAATATTCTCAAAACTGATAGCCTAAAGCTAATAGCTTAAAACAAATTTACTTGATAATTTTTCCTAAATTGGCAAATGTGCAAATAAAAATAAAACCTACGAAGAAACACCCCCTAATCTAAGGCTTAAATGCTGCCACACCCGCTCTAAACCCCAAAAATTGATATTATTATACATAGGAAGTCACAGCGTGCATTTCATTTAGACGTGCCTTGAAACAACCAACGTAATAAGTATCACTATGCGATTAATCAAACAAAAAAGAATTATGATTATCAATCCGTACTTCAAATTAAGAATTTCTACAAAAGGACGCTCCGAGAAAGCTTCTGTACTTTGCGAGATTAAAATGAAAGGTTTTAATGCTGCAACGGCATTTGCAACTGGAGTGACGACATTACCCGAAAAATGGGATTATCAAAATCAAAGAGTGGGATTGACAAATGCCCAAGCCCGAACTGATAACCAAACTTTAGATAGAATTTTTCAAGAAATCAATGAGATTGCAAAATCGTTGCATTATCAAGACAAACCCATTACTCCCAGAATTATTAAAGAGCTGTACTGTGAGAAACCACAAAAAATCCCCAATTTCATCCAAACACTTGATTTAATGCTTGAATCAAGAAAAAATGCAGGAATCGAAATTACGACACAACTACAATATGAATCATTGAAAAGGAATATTACTGAATATTTAGAACGTTACCAAAAATCAAAAATTGAACTGGAACAGTTTAAAAATAAAGATTGGGAAAAGATGAAATTTGAGAATTCGAGGAATGATGCAAGTAACCATGTTCTACTAACATTTATCAAATCCATTTTCAAATTTGCGAATAAACACGGTTTTCTTATGTACCATGAAATCAATAAACAGGATAATCCCACGGGAAATGCCAAAGAATTAATATGGCTTGATACGGTACACGTAGAGAGACTTATAGAGCATCGTTACCGTTACGATCATCACGAAAATCTTAGAAAAGCATTTGTATTTCAATGCTATACTGGCTTGGCTTACGAGGAAATCAAGACCTTTAAAAAGTCTGTGAACATTAAAGAAATAGGTGGTAAAAAAATGATTATGGTTTATAGAAAGAAAACAAAAACGTTTTACCCAGTTCCTATCTTGAAACAAGCAAAGGAGATATTGGAACAAATTTCAGATTCTTTTTCTTTACCCGGCAATTATGAATATAACATTGCTTTGCGTTTTTTAGGTGAAATAATGCAGTATGAAAATATTGAGGAAATAACAAGCCACAAAGGCAGAGTAACAGCAGGCGTGTTCCTACTAAATAACGGAGTACCGTTAGAGGTTGTTAGCAAAATATTAGGACACAAGAATATTCAAACCACACAAGATTATTATGTCACGGTTTTAACAAAATATATTGATACGAGTACACTGCACCTTCAATAGCCAAAGCATAGGAATATTTTTAATGAGAATAAACGGTGTTTATTCTCATTTTCTTTTGAAGAATGCGTAAAACTACGCTAAAATATTACAATTCAATTGACTACATTTGCAAAAATTAACATTTTTCACTTA
>JACMRQ010000486.1 GCA_014376355.1 Arcicella sp.
CCATCTTTTCCATATCATCAATATCCTGCACTTTCATCATTGTTACTTTTGATAAAATCGGGGTAAGCATACTTTTATGATCGGGACTCAGATGCTGCACATAAATATAGGCCATACCCGTGGTCGGAGAAAGATTTTGTAACAATTGCGTGATCGCTTCAAGCCCTCCTGCCGAGGCACCAATGGCAACTACTGTAAAAGGATGAATTACTTTTAAATTTGGTTCAGCCTTAAGAATTGGACTTATTTCTTGTTGGTCTTGTGTATTTTCTTTCCCATTCGTACTCTTTTGAGTAAATAATTCTTTTGGAGTAGTTGGCTCTATATCTTTATGTGGGGACGGAGTTTTCATTTTTACCGATAATTGTTCATGGAAGGTAATGCTAATTAATCAGTTAATAAAATTTTTGATGTATCGTGTTAAATCAACTCTAAAAAAACTTCATTCTGGAATCATACTGTATCTTGAAAACTGACATGTAATCTTTCATCTAAAACCCCATTGACGAAAATCCTCTGGGTTTCGTCAATGGGTTGCCAAAATAATTGTTTATATATGGTTTACGTGCGTCGCAGAATCTCAATCCGAAAAAAGCATATCAGTTAATGAAATAAAATGACCAGCTATGTAACAATAAATGTATTAGAATATTTAATTCAAGACAGTGGATAAAAGAATTAATCCCCTACTCAATTGTAGCTTCAGTATATTTTGCGGGATTCTATTTTTATGATTCGACTTCAAGCATTTTCAGTCAAAATCAGTGAATTTTGTAACTCTTTTCTATAATTGTGTAATACTTTGATTTCCTATAATCTACAACTTTGTTTAACCGAATCTTAATTCGATCTAATGGAAAATTAACATAAAAAAGTAAATACTTATCCTTTACATTTTTGGAATATTTATTTTCATTTCATGTAGTTCAACCAAAATAATAAGTAATTGGCGAGAACCCAATAAGGAAATTAGTATTAATAAATTGAATAAAGTGATTGTGGTTGTCATATTTAAAGGTGACACAAGTCGCCCATTAAAAATAATATTTTTTCAATTAAGAGGCCGAAATTATCTTGACAGGAGATAACTAAAACTACTGACACAAGTGGAGTCATAAAAATGACAACATTAATCGGTAAAGCCGTTTTTAACCAAATGGTTAAGGAAGGATTTATAAGCGATAAATAGGAAACCACAATTTAAGGCTTCGGGTGATAATGTAGTACTAAATGGCAATACGATTTTTAGTAAATGGTTGGGTACAAAATGAGAGAAAGGGGTTTCTCTCATTTTTGTTTACAGTAAATTTAAATAAAAAATCTATGAATAATCAAATAAAGTGGTCATTTGACTAAGCACATACCGAAATAGGGTAAGGTAAGACACCTGATGATTTCTAACGATAAAGGTGTGTTTAAAACTTTTGTGGCAGTATTTATACCATTGGGAAAGATTTCACAGGGATTTAGATTGACTTTCAGATTGATTCTTCTTCAATCGTGCCAAGTGATTTAAAACGAGATGAACACTTAAAAAATTAGCATTTTCAAGTGTTTAAACGTACAAATAAGTAATTTTCACTTCAAGCACTATCGGAAAAGCTAAACACGAAGGTACGACACAACAAAATAACTCAGTTGACGGATTACGGTCTAACAACGGATTGCATCGTTAAAATTGAAAATGCTAACAAATTGATTTAATAATAATGGGGACAAAAAGAGTCGCTAATTTATTTGATAAGTGGCTCGGTACAAATTCTCAAATTGTACTTGAATTAGCTGAATGTCCTGTTTGGGTTATTCCCCAAAATGCTCCGTTGAATTACCCAAAAAATTTTATGTATACCGCTGATTTTAAGAGATATAACATTCTGGTGACGCACAAAATCTTAGAAATTGCTAAACCTTTGGCAGCAACTTGTAGAGTAATTCATATTCACGATTATTACGAGTTAATTTCTAACCAAACCCTCAAAGAAAAGATAACGGAATTAAAACATGAATTTGAAGATGAGGCTGACATAACAATCAAGAATCTTAACAGAGAACATATTTATAAAGGTTTAAAGACTTATGTTAAAAATTTCATAAACCCAACGTTTTTGCGTTAGCTGTGTATCACAAATCATTTATAAATAACATTTTTAACACAAGTATAACCGAACAATTTGTTCAAAAAAGCAATATTTCATTACTAACTTTTAGAAAATAAGAATGGTTTTCTTGGAAATTTTCAATAAAAATCCCAAGATGAACGAAACTATTTACTTTTTGACGCAAATCTTGTAGGCATTTGGTAATCAGCGATTTATGGATTAAAAGTTTGCAAATTATTTAACAATAGTCTATTTCTTAAAAGTTAGCATCGGTAATTTTGCCTCTTGAATAAAATGTCGAGTAACACTGGTGTCGAAAATATTACTCAAAAATGATTTTTCGTGAATTGCCATTGCTAATACATCAGGGTTGTAAGTTTTGATATAAGTTTCCAGCCCTTCAATTATATCATCACGATGAAGTCGTTGAATTGTTATGTCCTCATTTTTAAATTTTTCTTCTAATTCCTTAATTGTTTCTTCTACAAAATGCCCAATATTAGGTTCCAAATATTCGTGAATGTGAACCACTTTGCAGGTTGCCCCTAAAGGTTTGGCAATAGTCAAAAGTCTTTGAGTTGCCGAGACTTCATCTTCTTTAAAATCAGCAGCGTATAAAATCCTCTGAGGATAATCAATTGGTACGTTTTTAGGTATTATAAAAACGGGACATTCAGCCTTTTTCATAACCTCCTGAGCGTGAGTTCCTAACCATTTATCCAACCTATCCGAAGCTCCTTTTGTACCCATAACAATCAAATCCGCTTTGATTGAATGGGCTGTTTCAACTATGCTCTCCGCAGCAAATCCATATTCTACTCGTTGAATAATTCTTTCGGAAGACAGATTTGAATGTTCCATAAATTTCTTGGTAAAAACCTCCAAATCTTCCTTAGCACTTGTTTCATTTAGGGAAATAGCATTTTTAATTTCAAAAGAATGATTATTTTCTGGTACCATCGGGATATTATGAACGTGTAGCATCACTAAATTGGCATCGTAAAGTTTTACCAACATTGCTGCGTAGAGGGATGCGTGAATGGCATTTTTACTAAAATCAGTTGGAAAAAGGATCGTTTTCATGATAGAGAATTTTAGGTTTGAAAAGATTTGTTAGTAACAAATCTACACTGCTTTTTTTTATTACTTGTCTTTATTTTCTTCTGAGAAGAAACCTATTATTATATAACGTTTCATAAAATTGATAATATTTAGTCAAGAAAATATTACATAATTATTGAAAATCTTTACATGATTCACTGATTCTATAAGTACAAAGTTGACAACATACTTTTCACCAATTTCGATACCGATTTGGCATTATTTAAACCTTTAAACAGCATCGATTCTTTCGCTTAAAACCTCCTCATTTTTTTTAAACTGTCATACTTAGATTGGTTAATATCATTCAAAACTACCTCAAAGTTTACTACGCTCTTTTCATAATAGGAACTATAAGTCATATCAAAATGAATAAACGTAGAAAATATAAATTTTAATAGTGTTTAGTGTTATTGAGTCCATAACTTATCAACTGAAGTTCAGAATAAACTCAACTACAAACAAGAAATTAGACATTTTAAATACTATACATTTTAAATACTAATTATTTATATTATCGAGTGCGTGCGAACTTTGTAATAAAAAGTTATGACATCCTACGAAAAGGCCCGCAACAATTCACGACAATTCAAATCTTTGACTTCTCTCAGTGTAGAGAAATTTGATATACTCTTACCCACTTTTGAATCAAAATGGGAGAGTGTGATTGAGAAATATAACCTTGATGGAACATCCAGATTACGGAAATATGTTCCAAAAAATGAAGAACAATTACCCACAGTTGCCGACAAACTGTTTTTTTACTTTACTATAAAAAAGTTCATCCACTGCAAGAAGCCTTAGCCTTTCAATTTGATTTGGCAGTACCTATGGCTAACAAATGGATTCATTTTCTAACTCCTATTTTAAACAAATCTTTGGAAAAATATATCCCCAAAGAAAAGTTGCAAAATGTTGATTTTCAGATAAATGAAGAATACATTATTGATGGAATAGAACGCCCTATTCAACCAGATACATATGACCAAGAAACGTTTTATAGTGGTAAAAAGAAGGCTCACACTATGAAAAATGCCTTACTCGTTTCTACTTTGGGTTTAATCATGTGGTTAGGAGAAACTCATGTTGGTAAAGTCCATGATAAACTAATGGTTGAACCACTACACTTTTTGACTCCAATTACCATGTTGGCAGATTTAGGGTTTAAGGGTTGGACTCCTGAGAATGTAACCTTAATTCTATCTAATAAAAAACCACGTAATACCAAAACTGAAAAAAGAGCGGGTGGCGGTCCACAATTAACTCAAGACCAGAAAAATTTTAATTGAGACCTCTCCAAAACAGGGTCAAAGTGGAAAATGTACTGGCTCACGTAAAAATTTTACGAATTGTTAAAGATAAAAGTCGTAATTACCGATTTGGGTTTAGAGAAAACCGTATGAAAACAGCCTGTGGGCTATATAATTTTAGGAAATTAGTCTAATGAATTGTACTAAAACAAGATTTTATATGTTAAAAATGTCTAATGATTTAAGTCTGAAAAGATGGATTCTATAAATAATGAAATTAAACACGGTTTGGTCATGTACCCTCAGATTAAGTACATGGCCAAACCGTGTTTACACTAATGCAACCATACAGTAATGATATTTATCTTCAAAAAATATTTAATACAGCCTTTTCACCAAATAATTCTTTTGCCTTCTGATTATAAGCTAAAGCTGCGTCTAACTCACTATCAAAAGTTCCAATTATTATCATTTTGTTATTGAAACCAATACGAGCCGTATATCTAACAGTGACACCCCTAAAATTTTCCTTCGCATTTTTACAAAGTTTAGTTTTATTGTAGTAACTATGGGCGGCCTGACCAAAAGTAACAAATTCTAAATTACTTTTCTGACAATTTAAGGCGTCTCCGTCTTTGAAAAAAATCCGTTTACCAAAGGGAGACGTACCTACAATTAGATGATGTAAAAACATTGAATAGTTCTTTTTATCTGCACTTTCGGATTTAATCAATGTTCTTGCATAATATCTGGTTTTCCTTGAAATTCTTGCAGTCCAAATAAAATTTTTTATTAAATCATAATCCTCTTCATCTATAAGGGCATATTTGTCATGAGTTAGTGGTATCTTTTTCATACATTCGATTTTAACAAAGTCTAAATAAATTAGTAAGTCTTATCTTTAATTAGAATGTTCTATAATTGTTTGATTTTTAAAAAAAAATTTAAAAAACCGGGAATCCCGAGTGGACCTTTTATAGTACAAAAAAATGAAATCATTTCACTAAATTTAAACTCAAAATTTCATTACACTTTTATACTTTGCTTCAAACTTTGCAACTAAATAATCTCGTTCAAGTCTAATTTTTTGAGATTAATTCACTTGGAGGACATTGAAATTTATGTTTGAATAATCGTGTGAAACCAGAGGGGTGATTAAATCCGACTTTATAGGATACTTGGGATACAGAATAGCTACCTGTTTGAAGGAGTTCTCTGGCCAAGATAAGTTTTTTTCCTAAAATATGTTGGTGAGGACTTTCACCAAATTCATTATTGAATAATATTTTAAATTTGCTAACACTCATATCCGCCATACTCGCCATTTGTTGTACGGTCGGGGATGTTTTGTATAATTCAGAAATTACTTTCTGAAGAATTTCTTTTATCTTTTTTATTTCCAAAGATTGTATTTTAATGCCTTCATTATCATTCACTTCTACGTCTAAGTATTTTAAGAAATCGCAAATAAATTGTGAACAATAAGACTGTAAAAACAAAGATTTAAACGTGGAACTATTATAATCTTTATGAAATTCCAAATATTTTGTAGTAAACAGGCTGAAGTTTGAAGTAAATTCGATTTTGATTTTTTTTAAAATCTCCTCAAATGCCTCGTCTTTTAAATCACAAATAGTGGGTATGTATGACTTCAAGTAAGTACTACTTATACCAATACATAAATAAGGAGCACTATTTTTACAAATATCTATAAATACATAGTCTTCGAACAAATAATTTATCAGTTTACTACTCAATAATTTTAACTCGTCAGTGTTATTAGCGATAGTACAAAAAAAAGAAGAATTGCTGCCAAAATCATAAATTTTTGACTTACCAAGAACTATCGAATTAATATTGTCAAAAATTTTATCTGAAGTGCCTGTTACAATCTGGCACCTACTTAATACAGGTATTTTTTTATCATCATGCATCATATTCCGTATACTTTTTTTTGTCACAAACAAAGTTGAAGAATAATTCAAGGAATATTATTAAATAGTATCTAATTGGTACATAAGTGGTATTAATCAGGGGATAAATGGAATTTAATTACGCTTCTACAAAAATTTTAGTTTATTTTGTATTCAGAAGGTTTGGGAATGTTACCATAAAAATTTTTATTTATTTATTTTTAAAAAATGGAAAACTTCCATCTTTTTGGTCTTTAATTATAAAAATTCAGCACAGTACATTCTATAAATAGTTTTGCAATATATTTCCATGATTAAGTAACACTTATCATTTAATAAATGTGCAATTTTACCATACTGTAATTATTATAACCACCCACTATTATAACCACTCAAAAAATGAACTATTCAAATCAATTGAAAAGTAATTTGTACCATTCACAACAGGTAGTGTCGCAAAAGTCCAAAATAATTTTATCTAATTTGCTTTTATTTGTTTTGGTATATCAGCGAGTATCAGATGGGTTTGTGGGAAGGTTTGGTATAGTAAAAATTGAAGTATAGTAGTTTTTCAATTAGATTACAAATTCTATATATTTTATCTATTTGATGCTTAACATCTTTACAGAGTCTCTTGGTTAGGTTTGTCTTTACATTATCAAGGATTCTTACTATACAAATGAGTGACATTAACATAGTACTTTTAGAAAACGACCCAATTTATCGTTTAAAAGTTGAAATTATGATTACGCAGTTTACTTCAAACGAGTACAACTTCAAATTAATGAGTACATTTGAAGAGCTTGAAACATTAGTTAAATTTCTCGAAACACAAACAGTAGATGTTATTATTTCTGACGTTTTTACAAAAAAACGAGCCACGGGGCTAGAATTATTAGAAAAAATGAAAAATAATATAATTCCCATAATATTAATAACGCAATCACATAATCCTGAGGTTTACCAAGAAGCCAAAGAATACCCTAATATTCAATACTTAATTAAGCCGTTTCATCCATTTACGCTTCAATCAATTATTGAAAATGCTATAATTTATAGTCGTCAAGATAAAGACTCATCTTTAAATACAAGATATATATTTTTAAAAGGAAAATCTGATAATACAGATAAGATTCGATTTGATGAGATTTTATTTTTAGAAACTGATGGAAATTATTGTTTCATTCACATTTTGAACAAGAAATATATTCTAAAAAAATCTCTAAATAAGATTTTACAACAAGATCTTGATGATAATTTTACAAGAATTCATCATAGGTTTGCAGTTAGTAAGCACCATATTCAAAAGGTTAAACTTCATTCTTTGGAAATCACAGGAAAAATAGAATTACCAATTGGAAAAAGTTTCAAGAAAATCATAAACAGTTTATTATAATTTTACATATTAGACTTGTTTAGTTGAATATTGTTCTTAAATTAATTAAACTTGATGCTATGCGTTGAGGTATTAACTTTGTATGTCAACATCCCCTTTTAAAGCGTTTCAGTCAATATTTCTATATTTTCTATCAATTCAAAACTATCGTTATAGTTACCATCTATACAGTCTGAAATTGCTAAAATATGATAATTATTATTGAGTACTTGAAAATAATTTTTCAAGGTTCCCATCAGTTGACCATTTATTGTAATGATAATAGTTTTTTTCATTTATCTAATTATCAGTCTTTAAAGTACGCCAAGAATACCCTGATTTTAGTACATATAAAATAGTATTAAATAGATGATGATAACTAACTTTTTGACGATTATGATTTAATTTATGACTCAAATGTGGTAAAACATAGTCTGTAAAATTAGTATTTGAAATGTAAACTGGTAATTTATTCGTAGCATATTTTTTGTAAAAAAAATTAAACTTCAACTAAACATATCTAATAACAAAAAAAGGTTTACTAAGGGCTTTCAAGCCAATTTAATATAATACTTCACGTAAATTGATTAACTTTGAGAATTGAAAAAAATTATTGCCATATCGCTACTTTTGTCCTATCAAATGGCAACAACTGAATTATATCAGTTGTTGAAGTTGCCTGTCCTCATAGAACATTTTATGGAACACAAAGCACAAAACAAAAACATCACGCTTTTTGAATTTTTGTGTCTTCATTATGCACATGGCGATGTGAGAGATGCCGACTATGAAAAGGACATGAAGTTGCCCTTTAAAACCCATAGTAATTGTTTTGGTACAAACATCATTGCGGTGGTTGTAAATCTCACACCAAAGATAACCCTTCCTATTAAGTCTAATTTTGCCGAATTAAAAATAATAATACCTTCAGAAGAAGTGACTTTTTCTTCTTTGTACCACTCCAATATCTGGCAACCGCCAAAATTCTGTTAATTTATTGAGTCTTTAAATTACTCAAGTACTTTAGTATTTGGGTTTTCGAGTATTTAATAGTTTTAACAAAAACTGATTATCAGAATAAATTATGTTGAATAAAATCATTGAGTTTTCCATCGGGAATAAACTCATAATAGGGCTATTTGTAATTGCCTTATTAGGTTATGGTATTTACCAAACCACCAAACTTCCTATTGATGCAGTGCCAGATATTACCAATAATCAAGTCCAAGTTATTACAGTTGCTCCTTCCTTTGGGGCGACGGATATTGAAAGATTGGTTACTTTCCCGATCGAACAGGCAAATAGTAACATCAGTGGATTAAAGGAAATTAGAAGTTTTTCTCGATTTGGTTTGTCCTTAGTAACTATCGTTTTTAATGATGAAACGGACATTTATTGGGCGAGGCAACAAGTCGCCGAACGACTACAAAAAGTGCAGACAATGATTCCTGCGGGGATTGGAAACCCAGAATTAGGACCAATCTCAACGGGATTAGGTGAAATTTATCAATACGTTGTTAGACCCAAAGAAGGTTACGAAAACAAATTTGATGTTACAGAACTCCGAACTATTCAGGATTGGATTGTTCGCCGTCAACTTCTGGGCGTGAAAGGTGTGGCGGAAGTAAATAGCATTGGAGGAAAATTGAAACAGTATGAAATCTCGGTCAATCCCAACAAATTACAAGCGTATAATCTTACTATTAATGATGTTTTTACGGCCTTAGAGAAAAATAATCAAAATACAGGTGGAGCTTACATAGAAAAAGGCCCCACTGTTTTATTTATTCGTAGCGAAGGTTTGATTGGCAACAAAGAAGACATTGAGAACATTGCCGTTAAAGCAACTTCAAATGGAACACCTATTTTTATTAGAGAAGTTGCCGATGTAAATATTGGTTACGCTATCCGATTCGGTGCGATGTGTTATAACGATCAAGGCGAAGTTGCAGGAGCTGTAGTGATGATGTTGAAGGGAGCAAACAGTAGTGAAGTTATCAAAAATGTAAAAGAGAGAGTTACTCAAATCCAGAAAACGTTGCCCGAAGGTGTTATAATTGAACCATTTTTAGACCGAACAAAAATGGTAAATAATGCCATAGGAACGGTTGAAAGGAATCTTTTAGAAGGGGCTTTAATCGTGGTGTTCATTTTGGTTTTGTTCTTGGGAAATTTCCGTGCGGGTTTATTGGTAGCTTCTGTTATTCCCTTAGCGATGTTATTTGCCATTATATTGATGAATACTTTTGGCGTAAGTGGAAATTTAATGAGTCTCGGAGCCTTAGATTTTGGTCTAATTGTGGACGGTGCCGTTATTATTGTGGAAGCAGTGATGCACCAATTATCCCATAGCCAGAAGTTTGAACATATCAAGAAATTGTCTCAAAATGATATGGATTTGCAAGTGAATATTTCAGCCAGTAAAATGATGAATAGTGCCGTTTTTGGTCAAATAATTATCTTAATTGTCTATCTACCCATTTTTACTTTGCAGGGAATTGAAGGAAAAATGTTTAAACCGATGGCTCAAACAGTAGCTTTTGCTTTATTAGGAGCCTTTATTTTGTCATTAACTTATATTCCAATGATGAGTGCTTTGGTGTTAAGTAAAACGGTAAAACATAAACCTAACCTATCGGATAAAGTGATGGCATGGATTGAAAATGGCTACGAAAAATTACTCAAAAGGGTTTTAGGATTCCCCAAAACTATTATCTCAGTAGTTATCTTACTTTTTGTATTGGGCATTATCATTCTTCGCTCATTGGGAGGTGAATTTATCCCTGCTTTAGAAGAAGGTGACTTTGCGGTAGATACAAGAGTTTTAGCGGGAAGTAACTTAAATACGACGATTGAAAGTACGCAAAAAGCTGCCCACATTCTCAAAACTCGTTTTCCAGAAGTTGAAAAGGTAGTTACTAAAATTGGTAGTGGTGAAGTACCAACTGACCCAATGTCTATGGAAGCCAGTGATATGATGGTGATTTTGAAGGATAAGTCGGAATGGACTTCGGCAAAAACTTTTAGTGAATTATCAGAAAAAATGACTGTTGCTTTGCAAGATGTTCCAGGAATTACGACGGGATTTCAGTTCCCCGTTCAAATGCGATTTAACGAATTGATGACTGGAGCAAGGCAAGACGTTGTACTCAAAATTTTTGGGGAAGATTTAGATACATTGGCTCTTTATGCTACCCGTTTGGGGAAAGTTGTCAATAGTGTCAAGGGAAGCCAAAACTTATTTATTGAGCCTATTACTGGAATGCCACAAATTTTGATTGAATATAATCGAGCAACCATTGCTCAGTATAATTTGAATATTTCAGATATTAATAAAGTAATTAATACAGCATTTGCGGGACAAAGTACAGGGTTAGTTTTTGAAGGAGAAAAACGTTTTAATTTAATGGTTAAGTTAAATATGGATAAACGGAAAAATCTTGAGGACGTTCAAAATTTATTAATTCCAACACCCCAAGGAACGCAAATCCCACTGAATCAATTAGCTAAAATAGAAATTAAAAACGGTCCTAATCAAATTCAACGAGAAGATGCAAAACGTAGAATTGTAGTTGGTTTTAACGTAAAAGGCAAAGATGTACAGACCATTGTTACTGAATTACAGCAAAAAGTTGATGCCCAAATAAAGTTTCCAACGGGCTATTATGTTACTTATGGAGGAGCATTTGAAAACTTAAATGCC
Organism: Arcicella sp.; assembly: GCA_014376355.1. GTDB lineage: Bacteria > Bacteroidota > Bacteroidia > Cytophagales > Spirosomataceae > Arcicella. The sequence continues at coordinate 11,442 of JACMRQ010000486.1, forward strand.
GCCAAACAAAGACTGATGATTGCAGTACCAGTATCGCTTATTTTGATTTTTATATTATTATTTTTTGCTTTCCATTCAGTAAAACACGGTTTATTAATTTATACTGCCATCCCACTTTCTGCCATTGGTGGGGTTTTCTTCTTGGCACTACGAGGGATGCCTTTCAGTATTAGTGCTGGCGTTGGATTTATTGCCCTTTTTGGCGTAGCAGTTTTGAATGGAATCGTACTAATTGCAGAGTTCAATCGCTTGCAAAAAGAGGGAATGACTGATTTAGAGGCAGTGGTTATAACAGGAGCAAAAGTTCGTTTACGCCCTGTTATGATGACCGCTTTTGTGGCATCTTTAGGTTTTTTACCCATGGCGATCAGTGATGGTGCGGGTGCAGAAGTACAGCGTCCTTTGGCTACGGTAGTAATTGGCGGATTGATGTTGGCAACATTTTTAACACTTTTTGTACTTCCAATTCTATACATCATTTTTGAAAAAATAGGGACTTCAAAAACAACTATTTCATCACTGGTCGTGATTCCGTTTATATTGTTATGCGTTGGATTTAATACATCTGCTCAGGATAAAATCACTTTACAAAACGGAATTAAAACGGCGTCAAGAAATAATTTGATGGTTAAAAATGAAAGAATAAAATCTGAATACCAGAAAATACTTATCAACTCATCTTTAAATATCCCGCAAGCAAGTTTTTCGGTGGAAGCAGGTCAAATAAATAGTGCATATTCAGATGTTCGTTTCGGAATTTCTCAATCAATAAGTTTTCCAACTGTTTATACTAATCAGAAGAAATTATTAAATGAAGAATGGAAGACGGCAGTTTTAACGATTGCTTGGAGAGAAATCGAACTAAGGAAAGCGGTAACCCAGATTTTTTATACCATTATTCTTTATCGAGAAAAAGAGAAATTACTCATAAAGGCTGATAGTATTTATGCTGAGTTTCTGTCGAAAACCAATTTGCGTTTAGCAAAAGGGGAAAGTAATATTTTGGAAAATACCACCGCTGAATTACAAAGAGGAAATATTCAACTTCAACTAAAAGCATTACAACAAGAAATTGAATTGGCAAAATTACAGTTTCAATTACTGTTAAATACCGAGACAAATTATGAGCCGTTGGCAACCAATTCAAAAGTTGATTTTCCGATAAATCTTGACACTTCTTTCGTCAATCAACATCCTTTGCTGAAAGTTTTTCAACAGCAAAAAATGATTGCTATGGCAAATACTACGTTAGAAAAATCAAGATTACTTCCAAGTTTGAGTATCGGAATTAACACCATGAGCATGAGAGGAACTGGAGCGGATAATATATTTTATACGGCTTCTACCCGATTCAATTTTGCTCAAATTGGCGTTGGAATTCCCATTTTTGCGGGTTCTCAAAAAGCAAAAATAAATGCTTCTAAAGTGTTTGAATCCATCACCGAAAATAATTTTCAGCAGCAGTTTCAACAACTGAAAAAAGAATATCAAAACGCATTTTTACAATATCAAACGAATCTTCATGCCGTGAATTATTTTGAAAGTACGGCTTTGAAAAATGCTAATTTAATTGTGGAAACTGCCAATAAACAATTTATCAATGGTAATATTAATTATTTAGATTGGGTGGTTTTAATCAATCAATCAATTGCCATTCAGTCCAACTATTTGGATTCCATTAAAATGCTCAATGAGAGTATAATATCAATCAATTATTTAACATCGAAATAATAGTATAATGAAAAATATAATAGTAATTTTTGGAATTTTCTTTCTCGTAGCCTGCGGAAGCAAAAAATCAACGGAAGACACAACTCAAAAGCCACCAGCAATAGAAGGAGATATTGTCGTACTTACTGATGCACAGATGGCTATGGCGAAAATCGAATTGGGTAAAGTAGAACGCAGAAGTATTTCTTCTGTTATAAAATTAAATGGTAAAATTGACGTTCCGCCACAAAATTTAATTTCAGTAAGTATGCCTTTAGGAGGATATTTAAAATCCACTAAATTATTACCAGGAATGCACATTAATAAAGGGGAATTAATTGCGATAATGGAAGACCAACAGTATATTCAAATTCAGCAAGATTACTTGATTACCAAGAATAAATTGGAGTTTGCAAAAGCCGAATATATACGTCAGAAAGAGTTAAATGCCAGTAAAGCAACCAGTGACAAACTTTTTCAGCAAAGTGAAATGGAATATAAATCACTCTTAATAACCTTAAGTGCTTTGGATGCAAAACTGAAATTAATTAATATTAATACGCAAAAACTAACAGAGAACACCATCGCTAACAATGTGAAAATCTATTCTCAAATAAGTGGATTTGTTTCTAAAGTAAATGTAAATATTGGAAAATATGTTAATCCAACCGATGTATTATTTGAGTTAATTAACCCGTCTGATTTTCACTTAAATTTGAAAGTTTTTGAAAAAGACATTGATAAATTATCCATCAGACAAAAATTAATGGCATACAGTAATAATTTTCCAGACAAAAAATATGATTGTGAAATTATTTTAATTAGTCGAGATATTTCTCTCGAAAGAACCGTTGATGTTCACTGTCATTTCGAGAAATACGATAAAAACTTACTGCCAGGAATGTATATGAATGCTGATGTTGAGGTGAAAACCAATAATACATTTTCAATTTCAGAAGATGCTATCGTAAATTTTGAAGGATTGGATTACGTATTTGTTGCCAAAGATAAACTTCAATTTCAAATGGTTAAAGTTGAGGTAGGTAGCAAGGAAAATGGATTTATTGAAGTCAAAAATAATCGTGTATTTTTAGATAAACAGATCGTTATTAACGGAGCTTATACGCTTTTAATGAAAATGAAAAATAAATCTGAGGATTAGATTAAGCTATATTATCGCCTTTCTATTGATGATTTTTTACAGAGGAATATTTTAAATTTACGCAATTTACTAAAACATATAAATTTAATATTTAAAAGTTATGTGTTTCAGTAAATTGCGTATAAGCTATTATTATTAAAATCCGATATTCAATTTACTACTTGGAGAATTGAATTTAATTGCTCCCGTTCCACGATATTCTATTTTTTTAGCAACTCCCGTTTGATTAATAGTAATCACATGGTTTTGGTCAATAATTACATAATCACTTAATAAAGGAATACTTCCAATATCCCAAGTTAAGTTAGATTCCCAATTTCCTGTTTGAATACTGATTACTAATCTGGCGATAGCAGTTCCTTGAAATTCGTATGCTCCCATATCTACTCGTTCTCCTGCAAATCTTCTAAGATTAGCCTCTAAATCAACATCGGTTAAGGAAATAGAGCCATTATCTCCTCGATTGATAGCTAAAGAATTTGCCTTTAAGTGATAATCTCCACCGATGGTCGGAGAAATTCCTTGGGGATTAGGAGTAACAAATTGTGGGTCATAATTCAAGTTTCCAATACCAGCATTTCCACCTTCTACAATACTATAGGTAATATTTGGTTGCGTATCCAATGACGGTGATGAATTACCCCAAATAATTGAATTCTTTACTATTGGTTGACTCTTTGTATTATAAATACCTCCATAACTTCCACCGTTTCCTGCCAGAGTACAGTTCGTAATTAATGGGCTTGATGCATTGTTGTAAATTCCTCCAATTCCTTTATTACCCGATAGAAGACAATTATTTATGCTCGCATTACTACCATCTTGTAAGTGAATACCCGCACCAAATGTTGCTTGATTTCCCATAAATTTACAGTCTGTAATTATTGGCATGCTGGCATCGCCCGCAAACAAACCTCCACCAAAAACAGCTGAATTATTAATTACTGTACAATTAGTAATCTTCGGAACACCTCCATTTTGAATGGCAATACCACCACCCGTTTCAATTGTGGTAGTAGAAGGCATTATAGGCGTTGGAGCAGTGGGTGAAAAAGCCTCCCCACGAGAGTTAAAATTGGCAGATCCACCCGTGATAGTGAAACCATTTAGAACCGTAGTATTACTTGAACCATTAAAAATTACTACGTGGTAAGAATTATCTGCATCTACGTTTTGAGTACCAATATCACCACTTAAGATAGAAACGTTTGCAGTAAAAACCCGTTGGCTCAACGTATTCTCCGTTCCTGCAAAACCTCCATAAATAATGACATTGTTTGGAATACTGAAGGAAATAGTCCTATCAATTGTAAGGGTTGGTTTATAGATTCCTTTTGCCACCCAAACTTCCACATTTGCCGTTGCCGATGCTAAACCCGTTTGAAGATTACCATACGCCGTTGCCCACGAATTACCGTTTTGAATCGAAGCTGATATTTTATTAATATCCACAAAAATACGATTTATAACTTTAACAGTAATATCATTACTTTTGGCACCTAAACAAGTAACACCACCAGCTATTTGCTCACATTTAGCATAATATTGGGATGTTCCAGTTGGTGAAACGGGCATTGAAACTAAAACGTTATCAGAACTTTGAAACCACCTTACAGTAAATCCGGTTCCGGTACAACCCGTAGCGGTGAGCGAAATGCCATCACCTTGATAAATTGTTCCACCAACTGCTACTGGAACAGTAGGACTCAATATTATAAAGGTTACTACATTAGACTTACCACTAACAGCCGTTACTGCATCGAGCGTCTGTTCACATCTTGAATAATAATCGGTAGGAACGCTTGGCGAAACTGGCATAATTACTAAAGCATTATCAGAATTTTGATACCATTTTAGCATAAAAGTACCCACACCACCTGAACAGCCCGTGGCAGTTAAAGAAACCGGTGAACCCGAGCAAATAGTAGCTCCCGAGGATACTGGTGGGCTTGGATTCAAAACTGTAGCCGTAATATTAGCAGATTTCAAACCAATACAAGTAATACCATTTGCCGTAATTTCACATTTTGCATAATACTGAGTAGTTATTGTTGGAACATTTGTGTTAGCCAATAATAATGTATCTCCTGAAGTTTTATACCATTTCAAAGTTCCCGTACAACCCGTTGCTGTCAGCGTTACTTTACTGCCAAAGATGACAGGAGCAAGCGCAGCAGGCATTGGTGTGGCAGGCGTTGAATTGATAATTACTGAAGTTGTTGCTGTGCTACTACAAAGATTTGCATTGGTAACTATCAGCGTATATACTCCACTCGCTAAGACACTTGCACTGGAAATACTTGGATCTTGTAGCGTTGAAGTAAAGTTATCTGGTCCTGTCCAAGCATAAGTTCCAATTCCTCCACCCAAAAGATTTAACTTTGTTCCAGCACAAATTGGGACTACATTATTGATGGTTGGTACTGGAAGTTCATAAATAGAAACTGTCGTTGTGGAAGTACTAATACAACCAGATGAATGCGTAGCTGTGACAGTATAAGTACCTCTTTTTGAATAACTTGCATTCGGTAAAACAGGATTACGTTCAGTTGAAGAGAAATCTGGTCCAGTCCAAGCATACGAACTTGCTCCCTGAGAACTAGTCAGGTTCAAGGTATTTCCAGCACAAAAAGGTGCGTTATTACTTGAAGTCAATTCAACGCAATCAACTGTTTTAAGCCGTTGGAAGTAAAAACTACCTTTCTGATCATTACCTCCTGAACAATTCATAGCAAATACATCAACGCTGTATTTACCCGTCCAGTTGGGATTTGTTACAGTAGAAGTAATAGTTCCATTATTATCCATACTTACCTTTAAAGGAGAAAAATCGACTAAATACGGATTAATCATACTCCCTACAACAAGGTCTTTGAGATAATTTATACCAGATTTTAATAAGAAAGTTGTTTTTAAATTATCCGAGTAATAACTTAAATCTATGGGAATAGATGTGCTACTATTTCCACCTTTCACCGTAAAATTGAATAAAATTTGTCCATCATAAGCCGTACTTGTTCCACATCCGACTACCAAATTATTATTGGCTGGGTCTGTAAAAATTAATCGGTCGTTGATGGAAACAAAATTAGACAGTTCATTATAAAAAACTTTGACTGTACCATTCATATTATTTTGAAAACCCGTTGGTAATGTACAAGTTGGTCGCAGGTTGTTGGTTCCAATCGCTAAAACAGTATTGAAAGAGAATTTTCCACAAGTAACATTTGAAGCTAACGAAGCGGGTACTGATACAGTATTGAACGTGACACTTGGTTGAGTAATTACCTGATTTTCAATGCTAATTTGAGAAAGTTGTAAACTACCATTTGGCATATTTAGTTCGAATGGTTTTTCTACTAATCCTTTTAAAGCATCTGTTTCAAAAGTAATATCTCCAGTTAACGTGTATTCTTTTTTTCGATCAGCTTTGAATAACCTAAACTCAAATACCTCATCATCATTTCCATATAATGTCATAAAAAATAATGATTCATTCGTTAATTTGTAAATTCCTGATGGCACAATTCCTCTTAGTTCACCTTTTATATATGCCCTTAATTCATCATTAGGACTAATATCTATCCCTTTGACAATAGCAATGCTATTCATCGTAGAATTGTATTTTCTAAAATCGAAATGCAAAGTACTATCTGAGGTTGATGGTTCCATATTAGCTCCAGAAAAGCTAATTAATGGTTCTTTATCAATTCCATTTTGCGAATTACCTGTACTATTAGTTTTAGGAAAGTTAAGTATTCCAGGATTACTAATTTTGATAAGATACCCTTTAGGTGCTTCTAAAAAGCTCAAATTCCCGACCCAACCATTACCCGCAACATACTGAGCAAAGCGAGTTTGATCTTTTATAAGATCTCCATTTAGAGGCGTTAAACTTGCCAAGGCTTGTGAAACGGTCATCCCAGTTTGCGGAACATATCCTATCCAGTTCCAATCCTTAACAATAGGAATAGGATTCTGTGTTACTATATACGGTTTACCTTTAATACAAAGCGTATCTTGCTGATCAACGTATAACATGTAGCGTTTTTGGGGTTTTAGCGTATCTAAAGAACCTTTCCAACCCAAATTCTTTTCCGTATAAAAATTAGCAAATCTGTCATCATCCTTGATAAGATAACTATTATTTTTATGTTTGAACGACTTTAAAACATTCCCAACACTATTATTTAATAAATCTAAATTAAGTGAAATCCAGTTCCAGCCCTTGGCCAAAGGAATACACTTTTGTACTAAATTAATCACGTGCAAATCTTGTGGATTGATTGGACTTCCAATTAAATCGCCATCATTATAATTAATAACTTCTAAAACTTCAGAATACTCACTACACGCACTACCGTCCCACACATTGAATTCAATGTTTTTGCCAGCATCCTTATCATTTCCATAAATAGTCATAAATGTTAGCCATTGGCTAAGAGAGCGAGAATAACTTACATTTCCCACCCCTCTTATTTGACCACCAATTTTTGCTATAATAATATCAGAAGGATCCATTGATTCTTGTCCAAAAATATTCAGTTTAACAACCATATTCATGGAACCACTAAATTCGTTTATGTTTTGAACTTCCCGAACGGGTGGTTGACAGCGAACACGATAATCAATTTTTAAAGGTTCCTTACCCTGCGACCCCACCATATTGATATTCGCCAGATAATCACCAATCAACATATCTTGTTGAAAAGTAAATGTTATATCAGCAGTTTGTCCTGGGTTTAAGGTTCCTGTACTTGGTGAAATAGTTAACCAAAAAGGAAAATCTTCCATTCTAAATTGCATAATAGTACCCCCTCTGTTACGAACTTGGCGTTTTACCGAGAATGGATGCAGAACTACATTCGTTTCAATGATATCTGTACCTACCCATTCTAATGAATTTTGATTTACGGCAAATTCCCAAACAATAGATTTAGGAATCATATTTCCTACTTTATCTCTGATGGCTGCAGCTTGATGATTTGGATTTAACTTCAATTGGTCATCATCATAATTTTTTCCACTAACAATTACTCTGAAGGTTCTATTTTCGTAGAAAACGGGGTTGACGTTAGGAACAATGATGATTTTATTACCCACACAACTAATTCGGGCATCAACCAATTTGTTAGTTGTAGCATCATATAAACCAATGGTATTATTAGCTAAAATATCCGCTTGAATTACTTTATCGCAATTGATGGGCTTATTAAACGTAATTGATATTTCATCACCTGGGTCCCAAGTCCCATCTCCTGGTTGTGGTATACCGACTAATTCTGGTGGATTACGTTCAATACTACCTTTTATAACAGTTGAAATACCAGGGGCTAAACTCGGATTAGTACATTCTGCAACTGCTCTAATTTCATATAGCCCATCTTTAAACAACTGTGTATTCCATTGATACTGTGTAAAAACATCTGTAAGGTTAGCTTTGGGAATTGTTGAAATATTCGTCCAAGAGCCATCGCCGCCAATAGGTCTATACTGTACTAAAACTTGTTTTAAGTTTGCGTCATTTTTATTGTATTCTGTTAGCGTAATATCTAATTTGTTTAAAGATGTTGGTATAACTACCCAATCTTGGAGAGGAAATCCAATATTAATGGGGCTACATGGCTCTATAAAATGCGTATCAAATGATAATTCTTGATAAAATTTATAACTTACTCCCACAGTATCTCTTGTCGCAAATAAAGAATCATCCTTGGCTTGAACTGCACTATATTCACATTCGCTATAATACGCAACTTTTATACCATCATAATTATACTTTACTGGGCCTTTATCAATTGTCATTGTAACCGTTTGGGGCTGCCCATACTTTACGGTAAAAGGTATTGGCGTTGCGGTAATTGGCTGACCATTGATTTTTACGATAGCCCCATTGGGATTGCTTTCATTTACTAATTTTACAAGATATGTTCTTGTCTCCTCGGTTGGGCTTTCATTACCTAATGATAATCTATAAACAGCTTGCGTGTTGGCAGGTACATTTATTAACTGAGATACATCTGAACTAAAATTAACTCTTTCTCTCGGTCTTCCACCTTCGTATGGGCAAGAGGTTGAACCTGCATAAAGAGCAAAAATCGCCGCTTTGTAGTTATTATTCGCAACCACAGTCGGTAAAGTATGATGTGCACTCATCTTACTAAATACAGATTCTGTAGTGCCATAATTATAACCATTATTCAACCCATTAATTACACTGTTGATTGTATTAGCATCTGATTCTTTAAAGTCATAATTTGCAGGCTGAACGGAATTTGGATATTTTACACCAATTGCATGCGAATCATCTCTATCATTATCTGCTATCAAATAACCATAAGTATTAGTGCCAGAATTATTAACGGTTTTACTACCTTCTGAGGTTACGTTATAATTAAACCCAAAATTAAAACTTCCACCAACTCCTGCAGCTAAAACACCAAAACTGGTTGCAGAGTCAAAATTATACTCATCTGAATAATTATATGTTTTATCAGTGCTATTATCAATCGTTGTACTTTCTTGAAAACTCGCACCTGCATCTAAGGTCAAAATTTTATTTGGGTTAGTATAAGCCATAACTTTTCTTTCGTCTTCTTTAGCTATAATTGCTCTCCAAGACTTATATGAACCTACATAAGATAAACTATCTGTTTTATTAGTAGATGGGAGTTTAGATAACTTTATTAGTTCAGGTAATAAGACATTTTCGATATATCTGGTTGAATAAATGAAGGTGCTATTAAATTTATTTCTATCTACACTCAATTTTGAAGTAATCTTTACAGCACAATTTAAAGTATCCCAATCCATCAAGTCTGACAATCCCCAAACTAAATTATCTGTTGAACCAATATATAAATCACCGTTTCTACCCACATAGTCATCTGCTGTACTTGTTGATATAACTTCATTATTAGTATAACACACTTGGTCTGACACAGTATTTGAATAATTCTTGTTCTTAGTCCAAGTCTCAGTCGTTCTGGCAATTACTTCTATCTCATGTCCAACTAAAAATCCTATACCCGCAGTAAGCTCCCATTTTGGTCCAATAGAAGCATAAAAGCCTTGATCATCTCCAAAATTTTTGGAAATAGAAGTTGAGAAATTGACACAACTCGTTGTTCCTTTTTCACGCCAAGCATAGCTTTGGTCGCCTGGAGGATCTCGTATAATATCTACAATAGTAGGATTTGAAACACTCGTAAATGTACTTCCACCTCTTGATTTTTCTCCTAAAACAATAGCTTGAATAGGATTGGTTAATATGCCCTCTCGGCTACCGATTTTTGCTCTAACTTCAAGCTTTTGTGTATAAGGGGGGGTTATATTTACTGGACCAGCTTTGAATTTATAAACAAATTCCCCTTTGGTTAAGTTATTGGTTGAATCTGGCAAACCAGAAATTCCATTTTTTATAATAATTTGTGCATTATCAGAATAGCATCGATTTCCATAATATTCTTCATATACCTTTATTTTTGTAGTTGAAGGTTGTAAAAATTTCAAAATAGGTATGGCTGAACAAACATAAGCTGAAGCAATTGGACTTGCTTCCACTTGCAAGGGAGCATAATAAATAAAATCAGCACTGTCTTTTGGTATATCTCTTAAATCAGATAATTTACCTTGTAAATTAAATTGAGCCATTGCATCAGGTAAGCCATAATATACAACATTTACATTAAAAGCTCTGGCTGGTAAATTTTTGAATATATGCTTTCCATCTGGATTAAAGATAGTGTCTGTTTTGACAAAGCAACCATCTAAAGTTTTTACAGAAATAACTGCATAATGCAATCTGTCTGGAATAATAGATTTCTTACAAATTCCGCCTGCCACTTGTACTTTTATGCTTCTAACGGTATTATCTAAAAATACAATCCCCGCTTTTGGGGTTTGCAATTTTCTAAATTCTGCAAATCCAGGGGAAAAAAGGTGGTCTTTATAAATTGCTGATAATTTTATGCTGATTCCTGGCTCAAAATCTGCTGACCATTTACCATTCTGATCTGTAATTATTTGAGGAATAGCCGATTTTCCATTTACCAAAATCTCAATCTTATCTGCAAAACAGAATGTATTAGCAAAACGTACTGTTCCCGACACATTAACAGTTGAAACATCTTTGAAATCAATGCTTCCTACGGCTGTATTGCTTTTATTAAGGTTTACTACTCGTACATTTGGCTCAAATTCATGAGCTTTACTTTGTGACCTTCTTACATTATTACTCCAATTCGCTTTTGTCAAAACGCCTTCTCTTGGTAAAACTGCACCAAAACTAATTGCCGCATAATCATAAACTTTAACATCACTTCCCTCATTCAAATCAAAATAACTGTACAGCATTGCCGTCGTAGAATCTTGCGGAATACCAACGACAAAATGTCTTTGTATTTCGTTCTGTGGCAAAGCAGTTTTATAAATCGCTACTTCATCAATCAAACCTGTATAAAATTTACCCGTTGCAGCATCGGTTGAGTTGGTGGCAATCAACCACGGATTTCCTACTGCCCAATTAGATGTACCTGTAAACGAAACCGTTGTTTTCAATTCACCTTCCACATATACTTTTGCAGTTCCATGCGTATTATCTAATGTTACGGCTACGTGATAATATTTGGCTTTGATTATCCCTAAATCACTCACATTTCCATTAAGATTCAAGTATAATTTACTGTTGTCAACGTATAATTCATACAAACTGCCTTTTGAAAGCAC
>JACMRQ010000487.1 GCA_014376355.1 Arcicella sp.
AATTTATTCTCTTAAATTTCTCTGGTTCGGATTGGTGTGGACCTTGTATGAAACTCAAAAAAGAAGTCTTGGATTCGGAAGATTTTCTGAAATATTCGGATGCAAAATTGATTTTAGTGCGGGCAGATTTTCCAAGAAGTAAAAAGAATCGTCTTTCGCCCGAATTAACAAAAAACAACGAAAATCTTGCAGAAAAATATAATAAAGAAGGCAAATTTCCTTTCACTGTTTTGATTGATGGTAAAGGCAATGTTGTAAAATCGTGGGATGGCTATACTTCTTCCATGACAATTAGTAATATGAAGACTGAGATTGAGAAGACGATTCTTTTAAAATAGTGGAAACTTACAAATGGAATACCACCCGCTCACAAATTTTCTCCAAAGTCATAAAACTCATGGGTAATCGCTTCGAAATAAGCGTGGTGAGTGAGGATGAAAAATGGGCAAATGAAAGAATAGAAAATGCCATTTTAGAAATCGGTAGGATTGAACAGTTATTGACCACTTTTAAACCCGATAGCCAGACCAATCAAATCAATTTTCAAGCAGGAATAAAGCCCGTGCGAGTGGATATAGAGGTATTTGAATTAATCCAACGTTCACTCAAGATTTCTAATCTTACCCAAGGAGCTTTTGATATTACTTATGGTTCAATTGATAAATCTCTCTGGAACTTTGATACTAAAATGACTTCCTTACCTGATAAAGAAACAGCAAGAAATATGGTCAAACTTATTGATTATCAGAAAGTTATCTTGAATCAAAAAGATTGCACAGTTTTGTTGAAAGACGTAGGAATGAGAATTGGTTTTGGAGGAATTGGTAAAGGTTATGCTGCTGAAATGACAAAGCAATTAATGATTAGGGAAGGTGTGAAAAGTGGTGTAGTGAATGCTTCAGGCGATTTGACCACTTGGGGAAACCAACCTGATGGCAAGCAATGGACAATAGGAATTGCCGACCCAAATCATAAAAATAAAACCTTTTCGAGTATCAATATCAGCAACATGGCCGTGGCAACTTCGGGAGATTATGAGAAATTTGTGATGATAAATGACAAACGATATTCACACACCATTAATTCAAAAACTGGCTTACCAATTACAGGAATCAAAAGCGTAACAATTATTGCCCCAAATGCTGAATTGGCAGATTCTTTGGCAACGCCCGTTATGGTTATGGGTGTGAAAGTAGGCTTAGATTTAATTAACCAAATTAAAGGAATTGCTTGTGTGATTATTGATGATAATGATAAAATGTTTACCAGTAAAAATATCAATATTCGATAAATACTGTAGCTCGAAATAGCATTTCGAGAGCAGACGAAAAATTAGAAGTAGATTCTCGAAATGCTAACGTGCAACGTTTGCTTCGAGCTACAGTAAAATCCAAGATAATGAAACGTTTTAAAAATGTCCTTATTTTCGCTTTATGTATATTTTCTTTATCCTCATGTATGAGTGTGAAAGAATATCAAAAAAGCCGAATCAACGATTCTGAGATGGAATTAGCCGCTCGAAAAGCCGAAAAATTTGAAACCAGTTTTTACCTTTATCGTGAAGGTGCAACAGGAGCAAATGGCGGAAAAGGAAGTGGTGGCTGCGGCTGTAATTAGTAAAAATAAATTGATAATTTTAGTAGAGACGGACAGTATTCGCTCAATAATTCATGAAAAAAATCATTATAACCGCTGGTTTATTAGTAAGCATATTATTCAGAACGAACGCTCAAAGCAAAACTGAGGAAAGTACTGATTATGAAAAGCGAACCTTAAAAGTCGATGAAATTAATTTTGTTACAAGTTATTATCACCAAGAAGGCGACAGATCAGCCGTAACGGGTGGTATTGGTACAGAAAAATTGTCGGATTATGCTAATTCATTTGACTTAAAAATGTCTAAATACGACCTTAAAAATCGATTGCATACTTTTAATATTGATTTGAATATTGACTACTATACTTCGGCATCGTCTGATAACATAGATCCTCGTACCATTTCGGGTGCATCTGCCAGCGACGTTCATTTTTATCCATCAATTTCTTGGAGTGTAAAAAATCCTAAAAACCGAATTACACAGGGATTAACTTATTCTTTTTCAACGGAATTTGATTATAATTCTCACGGTTTTACGGCGAGTTGGGCGAAGGCTTCCAAAGATAATAACCGTGAATTTAGTATTAAAGCCAGTGCTTTTATTGATAAAGCAACAATAATTTTACCAATTGAACTTCGTACAGGAACAACGGGAAGTGGACGGGGTGGCTCGCAAGACACCAGACCACGAAATTCATTTACTGCCGCTTTTTCACTTTCGCAAGTTATAAATGAACGTTTGCAGGTGATGGCAATTGTTGAACCATCGTATCAAGAAGGATTTTTGAGTACGTCTTTTCATCGTATCTATTTTACCGATAATACGGAAGGTATTGAAAAATTACCTGGCAGACGTTTGAAACTCCCCATTGGCTTGCGAGCCAATTACTTTTTTGGAGACAATCTAATTCTAAGAGCATTTTATAGATACTACATGGACGACTGGGGAATGAAAGCTCAAACTGTCAATTTGGAAGGTTCCTATAAAATTACGCCTTTCATTTCTATCAGTCCATACTACCGTTTTAACCACCAAACAGCAGTAGATTATTTTCATGCTTACAAAGAAAATTCCCCTACAAGTGCCTATTATTCAAGTGATTACGACATTTCAGGAATGAATACAAACTTTTATGGTTCAGGTTTCCGATTCGCTCCTATCAATGGCGTTTTGAGCATGAAACATCTCAGTAGCGTTGAATTTCGTTATGGACACTACACCCGCACAACTGGCATGGTTGCAAATATTATAACGATGGCACTGAAAATGAAGTAGCGTAAAATAAAAATTGATTATCTTGGAGATAAAATATCCAACAGGAATTGTATTTTTGCGGAGTCGCTATCCAAGTTTCACCTCATTAAATGATACAAATTCCAGATTCAGATATTTATTATTCACGAATAATACTATGAAAATCAGACTATTACTACTTATTTTAAGCACAATTTGTTACCAAATACAAGCCCAGTCTTCGAAGGTACAACAACGTCAAATTGAACAAAAAATCATTGGGAATTGGGTGAAATATCGAGTAGAAATGAAAGATGGAAGCCAAATTTTAGATGAGAGAATCAATAAAAATGCGGCTTCTATGTTAATTTTCAAAAAAGATAATGCGGGAGTTATTATTTCAGGCAGAAATGCTCAACAAACACAATATGTCATTTCGGATAGTATTTTAGTGCTTAATAGAACAGGTTCGTATCTCATTGAAAAACTTACGGAATATGAATTAATTTTTCATGGAATTTCTGAAAATATACCAGATAATGAGATAATTCGGTATCATTATGTAGCAACAACTGAATCTTCAGGACAGTATTTTTTTCGTCAATTTATTAAGCCTAACATCAAAACTCAAGCTAATGGTGACACGGCTTATAATTTTAACGAATATATTTTTCCACAGTTCAGACCTGTATTAAACGAGTTTTCAACAGTCATAAGTGATTTTTATGAGGTTTATGAATCATCATACAACATGATTGAAAAAGACTTTAATTTTCCTGTAAAAAAGAAAGGGAATTTTAGGGTAACATTCGCTGTAAGTAAATCTGGAACTTTGAAAGATGTAGAGATAAAAGAAAGCAGTGATTCAACCTATAATAATGCTCTGTTACAAGCTGTCTATAAAACTCGAAAGCGTTGGTTACCAGCCGAATATGAGCATAAGAAGGTAGAAACGCTATTTAATTATGTTTATGTATCCGAAGGCGAAGATAAAGTAGAAGTTAATTTTGACGGATTTCTTTATCAAAATACGAAAGAAAATGCGAACAGTCTTTTCAATAAAAAGGAATATGTAAAGGCAATAAAACTTTACACAAAATGTATTTTAATGCAAGATGAAGACTTTGACTTTGAGCCATATTATAAACGTGCCGATAGTTATTTTATCTTAAAAGTAAATAAAAATGCGTGTTTAGATTGGAGTTATTTAGCGAAAAAAGGACAAAAAAGAGCAGAGAAGCTATTTTTAGAGCATTGTATGAAATAAATATTTTTACGCAAAATTGGATTAATGCAAAGATTTTAATTCTCTATCATTAAAAGTAACCATGAAAAACAGTTTACTAACCTTCCTAATACTTGGAGTTTTCTCTTATACTCATGCACAAATACGCCGACCGTTGGGGCCGCCTGTGAACACGCCAGAATTCAACGAATATGCCCCGTCTATCAGTGCAAATAACAAAACCATGATTTTTGAGACGGATAGGGCAGGAGAGGGCAAGTGGGAATTATACTATACCACCAAGAACGAAAAAAATAAATGGACGGTTGCCAAGCCTATTACAAACATCAATAAAATGGGAAAAGAAAACGACTTAATTGGTGGACCTTCCATCAGTTATGATGGTAAAACACTTTTCTTTTTTGCCTCATTCAATGGCGGTCAGGGTGATATGGATATTTACTTTTCAACTTGGAATGGCACTGATTGGTCTGAACCAAAACCCGTAGGAAATACCATTAATACGAAGGCGTATGAAGGCTTTCCATCAGTTTCGGCAGATGGCAAAATGATGTATTTTATTCGAGATAGTTTTTCAAAACGGAAAGATAAAGCCCTTTGTTATTCAATTTGGGCTTCCAAAAAACAAGAAGATGGCACGTGGGGAATTGCTGAAAAATTACCCGCACCCATCAATGGCGATTGTGAAAAATCTCCCCGAATTATGGCGGATAATCGGACTTTAATTTTCAGTTCTATTCGTAAAGATGGCGTGGGCGGATATGACCTATATCAGTCATTTCAAGAAGATGATGGTTCATGGGCAACTCCCATAAATCTGGAATATATCAATACAGAAGAAGATGACCAATTTGCCTCCGTTTCTGCCGCTGGTGACTTAATGTATTATTACACTTCGGGCGATATTTATACCGTTACAATTCCTGATAAATATCGGAAATATAAATTAGTAACGGTGGATGGAAAAGTGGTTGATGTAATCACAAAACAGCCGATTGCAACTAAAATTACCTCAAAAAGTAATAATAATAAAGAAAAAGCAATTAACACAGTTGTTGATGCAAATGGTTTATTTTCAATGATTTACAGGGTTGGAAGTAAGTATGAAGTTTCAACAACACCTTTGAATGATTACTTTCCCTACAAGGGGTCGATGGATATGACAACTGCTAAAGAAACGGATAATATTGAGAAAAATATTGAATTAATTCCTAAGAAAATTCCGTATCAATTTCAATTGTTGGATAAGGAAACTAAAGCGATTTTGAAAGACCCAAAGGTAAAAGTAATGGATGTGGAAACCAAGCAATTGTTGGAAGTGAAAGTAGAAAAAGATGTGGTCACTGTAACAGTCGAAATTGGAAAATCCTATAAATTTGCTGCAAATGCTTTGGGTTATACATTCTTCTCCCGTGGTTTTAAACCCGATACTGCGGACGTTTTTAAAGACCGATTGAAAAAAATATCGTTAACAGTTTTGAAAAAAGATGCCATTGTACAATTGCAAGACATTACTTTTGAAACAGGAAAGGCAGATTTAAAACCAGAATCAAATGAAGAGTTAGACCGTTTAGTTGGTTTATTGGAAGGAAATCAGACGATTAAAGTAGAAATTTCCGCCCATACTGATGATGTGGGAAATGATGATTCTAATTTAAAACTATCCGAAAAAAGAGCTAAAACTGTCGTTAATTATCTTACAACAAAAGGAATCAAAGGAGATAGAATGACTGCCAAAGGTTATGGCGAAACACAACCTTTAGTGGCAAATGATACGGACGAAAACAAGGCAAAAAATCGTAGAGTACAGTTTAAGATTAATTGATTTATATGATTTCTTTAGCTACTAAAAAGTCACAAAAAAGCCCACAGCTTAACGACATGGGCTTTTTTTATTTAGTAAACAAGTAATTTATTTTTTTACTTTCTCAATAATAATTACATCTTCAACATCGGCTAAAATACGTCCGCAGTGTTCGCAAACGATAATTCTTTTCTTGTCCTTGATATCCGCTTGACGTTGTGGTGGTACTGCACTAAAACATCCTCCACAAGCACCACGTTTTACCATAACAACTGCCAAACCATTTGGATAATTGCCACGTAATTTATCGTAAGGACGCAATAAACGCTCATCCACGTGCTTAGTTGCTTTGTCACGGTCTTTGTTCAATTTCACTTCATCCTCTTCGCTTTCTGAAATCAAAACATCTAATTCTTTTTTCTTAGCGTCGAGGTCTTTTTTACGAAGATTTAAACGAGTTTCAGTAGATGAAACTTCGTCTTTTTTATTCAAAGTCTTGAATTCAAATTCACGAACACGCTTATCTGCCAATTCACCTTCAAGTTGTTGCAATTCAATTTCCTTTGAAATCGCATCATACTCACGGTTATTGCGGACATTCATCTGTTGGTCTTTGTATTTATTTACCAACTTTTCTGCATCTTTTTTAGCGTTACGATTCTTTGAAATCTCTTCGTCTAAACTGGCAATTTCTTTGTTGAATTTGCCGATACGAGTTTCGATTCCAGCTACTTCATCTTCCAAATCACGTACTTCTTCGGGCAAATCGCCACGCATTTTTTTAATATTATCTAAGGCTGAATCTATATTTTGAAGTTTCAAAAGAGACTCTAATCTCTGAGCAATTGTTGTTTCGGTTGCTACTGCTGCCATTTGGTTTTATTTTGTTGTTTATCGGTTTAATGGTTATACTGATATTCGTATGACAATTAAACTGTTTTAACTTTATAATTGCTTTAATTAAAAAAGAGGACAGGGTTAGTATTCACCTGGCTTTTGAGAACCGCAAAATTACGAAATTTTTCGGACAAATACCTAACAATTAAGTCCTTTGTAAAAACTTCTGATTCGTAATGTCCAATATCACAGATAATTATCTGATTGTCGGCATCAAAAAACTCGTGATATTTATAGTCTGAAGTAATAAATACGTCTGCTCCTTGTCGAATAGCATCATTCAACAAAAACCCTCCAGAACCGCCACAAAGAGCTATTTTTTGAATTTTCTTATCTCGCAAGGGCGTATGTCTGAAGGTTTGCAGATTCATTTTTTCTTTCAAATGATTTAAGAAATCTTTTTCGCTTAAACTTCCTGATAATGAGCCAATTACGCCAGAACCAACTTCTTGATTTTGATTTTCTAATAAACTTAAATAATAAGCTACTTCTTCGTAAGGATGGGACGTTTTTAAAGCACTTAAAATTTCATTTTCAAGGTAAGAATCAAAGACTATTTCAATCCTATTTTCAGCTACTTTTTCAGGTTTATTCAAAGTTCCTATATACGGATTTGCCTCGCCAGAAGGCGTAAAACTTCCAGTACCTTCCACTTGAAAACTGCAATTTTTATACTCCCCAATTTGTCCTGCTCCTGCCGAATACAAAGCATCAAGCACAGTTTGGGTATTTTCAAGCGGAACGAAAGCAACTAATTTCTTTAAAATCTGTTTTTGTGGTGCAAGAATTCTGGGGTTTAGGAGTCCTAATTTCTCAGCAATCATATAATTTACGCCTCCTTTCACGCTGTCCAAATTGGTATGCGTAGCATAAATGGCAATGTCGTTTTTGATGGCGAGCATTACGGTACGTTCCACATAATTTAACCCATTAAAGCGCTTCAACCCTTTGAAAATAATAGGATGATGTGCCACAATAAGATTACAATTTCGAGCAATGGCTTCGTGTATAATTTCCTCGGTACAATCAAGCGTTGCAAGGATACCTGTAACCTCCGTTTGCGGATATCCCACAAGCAACCCCGCATTATCGTAACTCGCTTGATAAGATAACGGAGCAAGTTTTTCTAAATAATTGGTAATGTCTTTTATAGTCATTTTTTGAGAATTCAGTAAAATATAATTTCTCGAAATTAGTGGAAATTCAAGAAGTCCGTGTAAATTAGTCCGAATTAATTATCACAAAAATACTTATGAAAGTACGCCCAAGCATAGCTATTATCGAAAATAATAATCTTCTTCTCATGCGATATTGTTATGGAAATACGAATATCTATAACCTGCCAGGTGGAAATGTGGATAAAGGCGAAACTCTCACACAAACGGTTGTTCGTGAATTATGGGAAGAGTTAAGAATTGAAGTTGAAGTCGGGAAAATGATTTTATCTGGTGACGTCCTTATGTCCGAAGGAAAGGAAGACGTCCTTCACTGTATTTTTGAGGGAAAAATTATTGCTGGAAAGCCCGTTTTGAATCCTCAAGAAACCTCGGCTTTGGCAGTTGTCTGGATGCCTTTAATAGATTTGAATAACTTAGAAATGTATCCGAATGTTGGAGCAGAATTACAACATTTTTTTCTGAAAGAACACGGGATTAATTACATGGGGAAAATTGTGCAAAAGTGGTTTTAAGGTTAGTTTAGACACTATTCCCTACGTTTTCCTCTACCTCCAATTACTGATTGTTTTAAGCACTAATAAACTGTAAATAACAAACTGTATAAAATTTAAATAACCCATAAGTTTATAGTACATTTGCCAGATATTCTTGTCTTTTTAAGTTATAAACCCAAAATAATTTAGACTGATTCATACATACTTTTCAGAGAATGTAATTATCCAACTGTACTATTAAATCTGTCATTGGTTTGGATAGATAACTAACCATTTTTTAGTATTTAAATATGAAAGTAAATTCACTAAGTTTTAGTAAAAAAAATGAAAATGTTGATTTTATTAAACATAAAACATTAATTGAATTATTTAAAAATACTGTTGAAAATTATAAAGAGAAAGTAGCACTTCATTTCAAAAATGAAGATTTAAGCTATCACGAACTTGATCAATATAGCGATTTTGTCGCTCAATTACTCATTGAATCTGGAACAGTTCAAGGTGATTTGATTGGGGTTTATTTACCTCGTGGACTTGATTTGCATATTACGATTTTAGGTATTTTAAAAGCAGGTGCAGGATACATTCCATTTGATATTGAAACGCCAGTCGAAAGAGTTGTTGACATACTGGCGGACTTGAACGTAAAAAAATGTTTTTCTGAAACTAATATCTCACCGAAATTTGAAAATATTATGCCTGATAGGCATAGGTTAATCAACGGTGATAATCTCAATTTTTCAAGTCCATCTGAAATAGCCTATATCATCTTTACTTCTGGAACCACTGGCAAGCCTAAAGGTATTCCAATTAAACAATACCAAATTTGTCATCTTATTCAAGCTGAAAATAGCATTTTAGGAATAAATGCACAAGACAATGTATATCAAGGTTTTTCAGTATCGTTTGATATGTGGTTTGAAGAAACTTGGATAAGTTATTTAGTAGGTGCAACGCTCTATATTTCTGATGCGATTACAGCCAAATCTTTCGATAAACTACATCAGTTTATGAATCAACACAAAATTAGTGTGTTGCATGCAGTTCCAAGTTTATTAGCACTCATAGATAATCAAATTCCTTCCTTACGATTAATAAATGCAGGCGGAGAAGCTTGTAATAATAATATCCTAAATAAGTGGGCAAAAAATCAAATTTCCTTTTTTAATAGTTACGGTCCAACCGAAACCACGGTTACTTCCTCTCTGCTTCAACTCAAGGCAGGAGATGACATTTCCATTGGTTTTCCATTGCCCAATTATGGGATGTGTATTGTAAATGAAAATCTCGAAGCAGTCCCAATTGGAACAGCTGGTGAGTTAGTTATTAGTGGTATAGGATTAAGCGAGGGTTACTTGAATCTTCCTGAATTAACCAAAAAGGTTTTTTTAGCCAAACCTGATTCGCTTTCAGAGATGATTGGAGATAGAATTTATTTGTCAGGCGATGCAGGAATAATGCAAGAAAATGGCACATTTAAGGTGTTTGGAAGAAAAGATGATCAAATAAAAATCAGAGGATATCGAGTAGAATTAGGCGAAATTGAAGCAAAATTAAATACAATCTCTACCGTAAAAAAGGCCGTAATTGATGTCCGAAAAATCAATGATATTGACCAACTGATTGCTTTTGTAAAATGTAATCCAAACGAAAATTTAGATGAAAAATATTTAAGGAATGAATTAAATAAGGTTCTGCCCGTTTATATGATTCCCAATTTTTTCATTGAAGTACAAGATTTTAGTTATCTAACAAGCGGAAAAGTTAATAAAAAGACACTTCCAGAATTTAATCCATTTGCCAATTCAAATGAGAAAAATACTAAATTTATTGCAGAATATGCTTCCAATCCGTTATTAGAACAAATTGCTGCGAAGCTATCAAATTTATTTCCAGGTCAAAATATTGAAAAGGAAAATGACTTTTTTAATGGCTTGGGAGGACATTCGCTTTTGGCGGCTTATTTTGTTTCCGAGGTCAGAGAAATAAAAGGAATGGAGAATATTTCAATCATGGATGTTTATGAGCATCGTCCAATTGAAAAGCTATTATACTATTGGAATGATAATATTTCTAACGTAAAAGAAGTAAAAACCGAAGATTTTCACACAATTTCAAAACTTAATTATTATTGTTGTTGGCTCGCCCAATCTTTCGCTCTTGTGTTTATTTATGGTTTGGTTGCCACCCAAATATTCTTACCATATTTAGGATATTACGTGGCTGCACTTGAATTGGAAGGGCATGTATTACCCATTATTATTGCCATTCTACTCTACTGTACTGTCATTCCACTTTCATCTTTTTTGGTCATACTAATAAAAAAACTCTTTATTGGTAAGTTAAGCGAAGGTGATTTTTCAATGTGGGGATTAACCTATTTCAAATGGTGGTTGCAAAAGCGTTTATTCACTTTAATTCCAAAAGAAACGGTTAGTAATACCCCCCTATTCCCAATTTTATTAAATTGGATGGGTGTAAAGGTTGCTGAAGATGCTCAATTAAGCAATTTTGAAATTGGAGCTGAAGATTTAGTTTCAATCGGAAGAAATGTAACGATTAGTTCAAATGTTGTCTTGAACAATGCTTGGGTGGAAAATGGCTTATTTAAATTACGTAAAATAACGATTGAGGATGATGCTTATATTGGTACAAGTTCGGTTGTAAGCGGAGGATGTTCTTTGAAAAAAGGCAGTGAATTAAAAGACTTATCATGTTTAGCTAAAGAGCAGATAATACCAGCATTACAAACTTGGGGTGGTAGTCCAGCAAAACACACGCTTACCAGAGAAAAATTTACTGAGCGGAATATTATTCCCGAAAAAACTTTCAGAAAATATAAGTTGCTATTTTTCATGTTAGTTTTTCTATTTCCTATTATTGTAATTTTGCCACTAACTCCTTCCATCATCATACTCTATACGTTAGATGAAAATGCAGATTTTTATTCATTTTATTACCTTTTACAAACGCCAATCTTTTCATTATCTTATCTACTTTTATTTATCCTTGAAATAATTGGGTTAAGTAAACTATTAAGGAAAAATATATTAGAAGGTACATTTTCAATTTATAGCCCAATGTACCTCCGAATATGGTTTTTAGACCAACTTTTTTCTCTTTCTTTGAATGTAATTAAACCCATTTTTGCCACAATCTTTATTACATCAATATATCGCTTGCTTGGAGCAAAAGTTGGTAAAAATACTGAAATTTCGACGGCATCAAATGTTACACATCACTTGCTCAAAATTGGTGATGGCTCATTCATTGCTGATGATGTAGTTTTGGGCGAAAGTGAAGTAAAAAACCAAGAAATTACACTTATTAATACAATTATTGGTAATAAAAGCTTTGTTGGCAACAGTGCTTTAATTCCGCAAGGTTACGAACTTGGCGATAATATGCTTATTGGTGTATTGTCAGTACCACCTACAAATGAACAATTTGAAAACACTAAAACATTGGACTGGTTTGGATCACCCGCTATTTCGTTGCCTCGTCGAGAGATTCGAGACGATTATCCACCTCATCTAACCTTTCAACCAAGCATATATAGGAGAATAGCACGGGGAGTTGTCGAGTTTATAAGAATTTTGATACCGCAATCGGTTATTCTTAGTCTGAGTATCTTATTTATTGCCTATGTTCATGACTTAATTACTCAAAATAAAGTTCAAGAAATTTTCATTTTGTTTCCATTTTACTATTTAGGTTATGTGGCAATACCATGTTTCCTTATATCCCTTGTGCTTAAATGGATATTAATTGGAAAATATAAAACTGCGGAATATCCTATGTGGACTTTATCAGTATGGTTAACTGAAGCTGTTACGTCAATTTATGAAGCATTAGCCATTCCGTTCTTTTTGATTTATTTGAAAGGAACACCTTTTTTGCCAATTATGTTACGGCTGATGGGTGTTAAGATAGGGAAAAGGGTGTTTTTAGACACCAGCGATTTGACAGAATTTGATATGGTGACAATTGGGGATGATTGTGCCTTAAATACAGACTCAGGTCCTCAAACGCATTTATTTGAAGACCGAGTAATGAAAATAGGCAAAATTGAAATAGGTGATGAAACTTCAATCGGAGCCAAAAGTGTAGTTTTGTACGGCTCAAAAATTGAGAAGAATTGCCAAATTGAAGCACTTTCACTGGTAATGAAAGGTGAAAAATTGCCCGCAAAAACAAATTGGTCTGGCATACCAATTAAAATTCAATAATTTATAACCGTAATAGAATGAAAAATTATATTTTATTATTCCTTTTACTAATCTCATTTGGTAAACTATTTGGTCAAAATGCACAACATCAAAGACCTATCGTTTTTAAAGTTGGCGTGAGTTATTTAGACAACTATGTCTATAATGGTCGAAGCGATTCGTTAAAAACACCCTATTTTATTCCATCCGTGACGATGGTATATGATTCATCACTTACGATTAATGGTAATTTTTACTATTTAACGCAAGGAGTAGATGCAGGTCTCGATTTTGTAGAACTCAATGCTTCCTACGAATTTGATATTATAAAGAAGTTATCTGCTGGAATTTATGGAACAAAATATTTCTATAACGGTAGTTCTAATGCAGTTACGGGAAATATTAACGCTATATTAGGAGCAAACCTCGATTATGATTTTAATTTATTTGAGTTAAACATAGGTACCTATTTTCTATTTACAAATAATCATACAGATATAAACTTTAGACCTGGAATTGATCGAACAATTGTATTTGGAGCAAAAAAAGAATGGAAATTACTCCCAAGTTTTTATGTAAATTTCAGCACTTTAAACTTTTATGAGGGGTTTTCAACTCGAACAGCTTCCAGGAGAACAAATAATAGTGGTAAAGTTACTAATCCAAACTTCGGTACTACCGAACGCATAACATCAGTAACAGATTTAAGAATGAAGCTTTTAGACTATGAGTTAAGTTTACCCTTAACCTATGAAACTAATAAATGGGGCATTTTAATAGAACCCACTCTTGCCTTTCCTCAAAATACTATTCATACAAATACTCAAACAATTAGATTGTTACCGACTGGGACTACCCAAATTGTTTCTAATAGGGATAGCACTCCTTATTCAGAAAAGAATTTGAACTCAATTTTTTATACACAGTTTACCGTATTTCTGAAGTTTTGATGTAAGACTAAAGACAACTTAATCGCCCACCATCTACGGGCAAATTTACACCATTAATATAGGCAGCCGCTGGACTACATAAAAACGCAACGGCTGCCCCAAATTCGTGAACTTCACCAAAACGTCCTGCTGGAATATCTGATTGAAAAACCTCCTCCATCTCTTCGGGAGTAGTATTTGCCATTTTTGCTCTTGAATTAATGACAAAATCTAATCGAGCCGTTTTAGTGTAACCAGGCAAAACATTATTGACCGTAATGCCAAACTCACCCAATTCATTCGCTAATGTTTTTGACCACGAAGCCACCGCCCCACGAGTCGTATTTGAAACTCCTAAACCATTAATTGGTTGTTTTACGGATGTTGAAATGATGTTAACAATCCTTCCAAATTGCTCCGATTTCATGCTTGGAACGCAGGCTTGCACAAGGATATGGTTGCAAATCAAGTGATTAGAAAATGCCTGCGTAAATTCTTCTATATTTGCGTTAAGAATTGACCCGCCCGCTGGTCCTCCAGTGTTATTCACCAAAATATGAACGATTGGATTCTCTTTCAAATGATTTTCGATACCTGATTTTACCTCTTCTGGTTTGGTGAAATCTGCTACAAAATAAGAATGTTTTTGTCCTTGTGAACTATCCAAACGATGGAGAGTTTCATTAAGGGTGTCCTCATTACGAGCCACAAGCGTTATATTTGCTCCAAGCAGAGCTAATTCAATGGCAGAAGCACGTCCAAGTCCTTGTGTGCTACCGCATACGATGGCGTTTTTATTTTTTAAATTTAGATTCATAAAATGTACCTCGATTTTGAAAAATCGAAAATTGTTTTTCGATTCTCCAGAATCGAAAAAGTGCATAATAATTACGATTCTGGAGAATCGTAATACAATTACAAATATATGCCAAATCTATCGTATCGAAGTGACGAAAAAGAATTGATTGACGACCTCGAACTGGATAATGACGCTCTCCGTCAAAATTTAGAAGAATTAGCAGTAATAAATAAGTATTTGGGAGGAAATCAAGTGACGCTTAGTGGACTTTCAAAATTACTTTCAGATTATAAAGCTGATAATCAAAAATCAAAAATCATAATTGCAGATTTAGGTTGTGGAGGAGGAGATATGTTGATGGTAATGGCAGATTGGGCGGAAAAAAAAGGAATTAATGCCCAATTTATCGGTATTGATGCCAATGATTTTATGATAGATTTCGGCACAAAAAGAACCGCTAAATATCCAAATATCAGTTATTTACACCAAGATATTTATACAGAAGAATTTAAAGAAAAATCCTTTGATATTGTTACCATGACTCTATTTTGTCATCATTTTTCAGATGAAAGTCTTATCACAATTTTTAAAGAACTCAAAAAACAAACTCGTTTCGGAATTGTTATCAATGATATTCATCGCCATTGGTTTGCCTATTATTCCATCGCTTGGATTACGAAACTTTTCTTAAAATCTTATCTCGTAAAAAACGATGCAAAACTCTCGGTTTGGCGGGCATTCGTTCGGGAGGATTTAGAGAAAATTATTCAAAAGTCAGGTTTTACAAAATATTCTATTCGTTGGAAATGGGCATTTCGTTGGGAGGTGGTGTTAAGCTGTGAATGATAAGCTATGAGCTTTGATTTTGTAAAAACTTACAGCTCGTTAATTATAACTCATAACTACGAAATGAAAATCTTACTTTGGTATCGCAACGATTTGCGTATTCACGACCACGAAGCACTATTTAAGGCTTCCGAAAAGACCTCTGAGGTGATTCCTGTCTATATTTTTGACCCTCGATTATTTGAAGAACACCCTACAGGATTTCCAAAAACTGGAGAATTTCGGCATCAGTTTTTAATAGAATCTGTACAGAATCTTCGTGAAAATTTACAGAAAATCGGTTCAAATCTTATCATTCGCACAGGATTTCCCGAAGATATTTTACTCCAATTAGCCCAAGAAATTCAAGCCGATGAACTTTATACTTCGGAGGAAATTACGCAAGAAGAAAACGAGGTGGATTCTTTGGTAGAAGAACGCTTGAAAACTGATGGTCGAAAGGTGAAATTTTTCTGGCAATCAACGCTTTTTCATGTGGATGATTTACCAATGGATATCCAAAATTTGCCTGATGTTTTTACGCAATTTAGAAATAAAGTTGAGAAATTTTCAAAGGTTAGAAATACTTTTAAAACGCCTAAAAATTTAATTTTTAAGGAATTAATTGAAATAGGGCAGATTCCTCAACTTTCAATAAATGAAACCACAAATGAGAAACCCGTTCCACCAATTTTTAAAGGAGGAGAAAACCAAGCAATTAATCGTCTCAACGATTATTTCTGGAAAAAAGATTTACTGAAAGTTTATAAAGAAACCCGAAACGAAATGTTAGGGCTGGATTATTCCTCGAAATTCTCAGTTTGGTTGGCGAATGGCTGTATTTCACCAAGGTATATTTATGAAGAAGTTAAAAAATATGAATTAGAACGTACCGCCAATGAATCAACGTATTGGTTAATTTTTGAATTAATTTGGCGTGATTATTTTCGTTTTGTTGCCATGAAATTTGGAAATAAAATCTTTTTTGAAAAAGGTATTTCGAACAAATCAACTAATTGGAAATATAATAGAAATATCTTTGAAAAATGGCGTTTAGGCGAAACTGGAATACCTTTAATTGACGCAAATATGAAAGAACTATTGGAAACTGGCTACATGTCCAACCGTGGGAGACAAAATGTGGCGAGTTTTTTAGTAAAAGATTTACAGATAAATTGGCGTTGGGGTGCGGCATGGTTCGAGAGTCAATTAATTGATTATGACGTATGTTCTAACTGGGGAAATTGGCTTTATGTAGCGGGTGTGGGCAATGATCCAAGAGAAAACCGTTATTTCAATATTTTGAAACAAGCTACTAATTATGACCCCAAAGGAGATTATGTGAAGCATTGGCTTCCAGAACTTTCAGGTGTGCCTGCTGATAAAATTCATTCCGTAGGATTATTAAATAATGAAGAGCAAAAACGGTTTTCAGTAAGATTAGGCGTTGATTATCCCAATCCAATTGTGGATGTGAGGAAGTGGAGTAAAGGATAATATACTAACAAAAGCCTTCGCACAAAGTGAAGGCTTTTGTTTTAAAAGTTTATATCGAAAAACAACCGTTACCCATCAAAAACCAAATATTCACCACAGACTTTATGGGTATTTCAAAAAATTATCTACATTTGACGTATAAATATTCGGATGACATAAAACCGCTCCGTCATTTTATTATTCAAACAATTAAAATTTAATCAAAACTATGTCAAAAGGACTCATTATTGGATTAGTTATCGCAGCCTTGCTTGTATTCTGGGGTATTGGTGTTAGAAATGGTATGGCTACTGGAAATCAAGAAGTTGCGGCATCTTGGGCGAATGTGGAAACAGCCTATCAACGTCGTGCGGATTTAATTCCTAATTTGGTAAAAACCGTTCAAGGGGTTGCCAATTTTGAAAAAGGAACACTTACGGATGTCATCAACGCTCGTGCGAGTGCTACGCAAATCAAGTTGGATGCTAATGATTTATCGCCCGAAAATATCCAAAAGTATCAGGCGGCACAAAGTCAATTAAGTGGTTCATTATCACGATTGATGGCGGTTGCCGAGAGTTATCCACAATTGAAGGCTACGGAGAATTTCTCGGAGTTACAGTCACAATTAGAAGGAACTGAAAACCGCATCAAGGAAGAAAGAGATCGCTTTAATGCTACTGTGAAAGGTTTTAATAATAAAATTGTAACGTTTCCAAATAGCTTGGTTGCCAGTTTTTCAGGCTTTACGGTGAAAGGATATTTCCAAGCCGATGCTGGTGCTTCAAAAGCCCCAGCGGTTGATTTTGGTGGTGCAAAATAAGAATAAAAGTAAAAATATAAAATGTAATTTTCAATATTCGAGTAACTGTATATCAATTACTTGAATATTGAATAATTGAAAATTATTTAATAGCTTTTACTCATTTCTTCATTTTCATTTTCTCCTCAAAGTCATGTCCCAAAATTTTCTTTCTGATTCTCAAAAAGCCGATATTATTAAAGCTATTCAAGCGGCTGAACGCAATAGTTCGGGTGAAATCCGTGTACATATCGAACAAATATGTCCTACTAATAATGTCCTTGACCGTGCTGCAGAAGTATTTATTCAACTTGGGATGAATAATACTGCCCAGTTAAATGGCGTACTTTTTTACCTTTCGACCGATGACAAGAAATTTGCTATTTTGGGTGATAAAGGTATTGATAAAGTTGTCCCTAAAAATTTCTGGGAATCCACTAAAAATTTACTAAGAACCCACTTTTCTCAAGGACTTCTTGCCGAAGGATTGGTTGCAGGTATTCATTCGGCAGGCGAACAATTAAAGCAATTCTTTCCCTATCAGTCAGATGATACAAACGAGTTACCCGATGATATTTCGTTTGGGTAGTTTTTTATAGCCGACAATTTCAGCTTTAAAATACTAATTATTTAAATGTAATAATTGGTTTAAAAACCAATCCTTCCTCACTCGAATCAACATAATTTCATGTCCAGAAAATTAATTATATATTTCTTTTTTACTGTTTATTGCTTCTTGTTTACTGCCATTCTGAACGCTCAGGATATTCCAGCAAAACCCAATCCTCCAAGATTAGTTAATGATTTTGTTATGAAATTATCGCCTACGGAATTATCATCTCTGGAGCAAAAACTTAAAGGATATGCCGATAGTACATCCACGCAAATTGCTGTTGTAATTGTGAAAACTACGGGTGATTCTGACCCTTACGATTACGCTATAAAAATTGCGAAAGATTGGGGCGTGGGACAAAAAGACAAGAATAACGGCTTGGTACTTTTGTGGGCAACCGAAACCCGAAAAATTAGGATTGTAACGGGACGAGGCATGGAAGCAACCATTACGGATGCAGTTTCTAAGCGAATAATTAATACCATTTTGAAGCCTTATTTTCAAGCAGGGCAGTTCTATCAAGGATTAGACGTAGCCACTTCAGAAATCATGAAACGTGCCTCGGGAGAATTTGAAGCAGATGCACAATCAGAAGATGGAGGTTCAATTATCCCATTTCTCGTAATTATTATTGTTGTAATTGTTGTCTTGGTTATTGCCGCAAAAAGAGGTGGCGGACGTAATGGCGGAGGTGGGATAATGGGCGGTTTGCTTGGTCCCATGATTTTCTCATCAGGTGGTTGGGGTGGTGGAAGTTCTGGCGGCGGTGGTGGCGGAGGCGGATTCGGCGGTTTTGGTGGTGGAGATTTTGGTGGTGGCGGTGCTGGTGGTGATTATTGAAAAAATTAATTATTCATGGCATTATTCAATGTAATACGCTGATTATCAATGGCTTATTACATTGAATAATGCCATGAATTTTGCACTTAAAATAACAAGTCTCCATTGTCAAGTAATGACTAATTTTGAAATATACTACTTGAATTTCTTAACTTTATGACGTTGAGCGGATGACTAATTGTATGACATATTTTGATTTATAAAAAATAATTTATGCTAAGGTAGTTTTACATTTAATATAGTATTAGTTCCTAATTTTAAAACTCCTTTATTTAGTAGAGATTTCACAGAATTTGCATTATTTTGAGCGGAAATTATATGTCCAGCATTGATTATTGTATCATCCATTGAATTGGGAATACGGTTACAAGACCATATTGATGGTTCGTTCCAATTGCCTGAAATTAAAGATTCATTTGTAAGACAACAAGAATTTGTCGCCACACAGGTTGGAACATTTTCTAAATTGACTTGATAAAATGAAAATGCTCTCATACCTCTACGATTGAGAATGAATGGACCCGTAAAAGGAAAATAGGAAGCATTTTCTGGAACATAAGAAGGTAAATATGAAATTTTTGTAGCAAAAGACGAGTTATATAATTGCAAAATAACTCTCCTCCCTGATGCTATGCCTGATTGGACGTTTCCAGAAATCCCATTCAAATAAATAAAATCTATCATATTTTGTCCCCGATGTTCTTTTTGCCAAGATAAATCTTGCCCTGCTTCAAATTCAAGCGTAATTTCCTTTCTATCTACTTTTGAAAAATAGGCTTTTCGAATATTGGGCGACTTAATGTTATCAGTATCAGTAGAACCATAAAAATCACGACTGATTAATCTAAATGTTTCCAAAGCATTTTGTGCATATCCTTCAGAAGAGTAATGAAGCCCATTAAAGCCAATAGTTCCGATGGAAGGCACTACATGAATGTCAAAGTAATTATCCTCTAATTTTCGTTGATCATCTCTGATAACAGGAGCAATGTCGGGACGAGCAAATTGAATAATATCAATTTGGAATACGTAAATTTTACTCAAATTGACTAAGTCTGACTTTATGAAATTATAGAAACGAGTGAAATTCCCAATAAAATCAGAGCCTTCTCCATACGCTTCTGTTTCGCCTTGTCGATAAATTAATGCTTTTACATTTCCAACAATTCCTGCTTTTTGAAGTCTGTAAAGCATTCTGCCATATCCAGTTGTAAGATCTACTGGATTTGCAGGATTTCGGTTAGCGTGCTGTGCTGCACTTGACCAATTAAACCCTGAGTTAATAAAACAGGTTGGAATATTGTACGTATTCGTTATTCGTTGTTGAATTTCAAAGCCAAACTCTCCTACATTTTTTACATACGGAATCTCATTAGCAAGACTCCATGCTGTATCAGCAGGATTGTAGGGTTCTGTGTTGTATGTACCCGTGATATTACCAAAGGTTCGGCAATATTCATTATTACGAGTATCATTAAAAAGGCAAGTAGCATTCGACTGTCCAGTTAAAACATATACATCTCCACTCACTACATTATTACGAGTAACTATCAACGTAGAATCAGTACTGTTACATAAATATACCTTGAAACTATACTCAGCTTTTTCTGCGATAATAGAAGTATTTGTCGAAAAATTAGCTCCATTATTGCCGTAAATTAAAGGTAATCTTAGGTAGCTATTTAAAGAATTATTTTTACAAACTTTTACCGAAAGATACTGCCATCCAAGGGATTCTACTCGTCCACTTATGGGTACAATTCCCTTATTTTGAGCGTTTCGGGGATATAATTGGCTATCTTGTGGTAGTTGAAAGAATAGA
Source organism: Arcicella sp. (assembly GCA_014376355.1). Lineage (GTDB taxonomy): Bacteria > Bacteroidota > Bacteroidia > Cytophagales > Spirosomataceae > Arcicella. The sequence goes on from JACMRQ010000487.1 coordinate 20,765, forward strand.
ACACTATTTAATCTTTGTGCCTGTGAACTAAAGGCAAAGAAAAGTAAAAAAACAATAATGATTATTTTCATTTTATAAGCAGTTAATTGTATTATGCCTTCTTAATGTCTAATCAAGCTATATTCAGTAGCCGTTTTATTATTGACTCAAAACCAAGCCGTCTCCATCTCCACCGTCACATTATCTTCACTTAAGAGTCGCTTCATCAAGGAATCAATTTTCACTAATTCATATTCATAAAAATACCGTAGAGTAAAGATTTTGCCTTGATAAAAATCGAAATCATCGCCTATTGCTCCCGCCTGTAAAGCCTCTTCTGCTTTGATGGCTTGTACTAACCATTGCCATGAAATCGTCATAATTCCGAAGAGTTCTAAATACAAAGTGGCATCCGATAAAAAGATTTCTAAGTCCTTGCTCGCCAAGCTTAAAAGGTGTTTCGTAATGGTGTCAGTTTTACCTAAATATACTTGCAATTTCTGAGCGAATGGCTTTAAAAGGTCAATTGAGCTTGCTTTTTCAATTGTTTTCAAAATTTCGGCAACTAATAATTGCAAGGATTTTCCATTTTTAATGATAATCTTTCTGCCTAATAAATCTAATCCATGAATCCCCGTTGTACCTTCATGAATGGGATGAATTCTGGCTTCACGGTAAAATTGTTCCACTGGAAAATCAGTGGTATAACCTGCACCGCCCAAAATTTGTACGGCGGCAGAGGTCGTCAAACAGCACATTTCTGATGGGTAAGATTTAGCAATGGGCGTGAGTAAATCCAATAATAAATGATAATGTTCTTTTTCTTCACTTTCCGTCACAGAAGCCAAATCTGCATACATCGAACACTGGGTCAGTAATGCCAAAGAACCTTCAATAACGGCTTTTTGAAACAATAACATTCGCTTTACATCAGCATGACGAATAATCTGAACTTGAGGTTTTGTAACATCTTTATCCGAAATCACTCGCCCTTGCGGACGCTCTTTCGCATATTCAAGCGAGGCATAAAAAGCAGCAGTTCCGATAGCGGTGGCATTCATACCCACGCCAATGCGAGCCTCATTCATCATTTGGAACATATACGTTAAACCTTTATGCGGTTCACCGACCAAATACCCAAAAGTATTATCGTTCGAGCCAACCATTAAATGAGCAATCGGTGCTCCTTTATAACCCATTTTATGATAAACGCCGGCGGTAATTACATCGTTTTCTTGTAGTTCGATGTTCGATTTTTGCTGTTTGATTTTCGTTGTTTGTAGTCCAATTTGTTCTCCATAATTCCTATCTCCCATCTCCTCTTTTTCTCCCGTCTTCTTTATTCTTTTTTGTGGAACAACAAATAAAGAAATTCCTTTTGCTCCTAAAGGCCCGCCTTTTATTTTGGCAAGCATCAAGTGAATCACATTATCGCATCCATCATGATCTCCCGCTGAAATGTATATTTTCTGTCCTTTTATTTTATAAACTCCCTCAGAATCAGTTGGTTCTGCTGTAGTAGAGATATCCGAAAGCGAACTTCCTGCATCGGGTTCGGTCAATGCCATGGTGCCTTGCCATTCACCCGTGTACATTTTAGGCGTGAAGGTTTCCTTTAATTCCTGAGAACCAAAACTACGAATCAGATTTGCCGCTCCCGAAGTTAGAAATGGGAAAACTGATGCAGAATAATTGGCAGCCTGAAAAATAAAAGCTGCCGAACTTAACACCGTAGAAGGAATTTGCTGACCGCCTTCTTCGTAAGAAAACCCAGCATTTATCCAGCCATCTTCTCCAAATTTTTTCAAAATCGGAAACATTCCTTGATGAATTTTAATTCTACCGTTCACCAATTGTGGTTCTTTTCTATCCATCTCCGTTAAAAGCGGTTTCAAAAGTTTTTCTGAAATTTGCTCAGCCGAATCCAGTACCATATCGAACGTCTCTCGAGCGTGGTCTTGAAAGTACGGATATTCAGTAAGCGATTGAACATCAAGTACTTCGTAAAGTAGAAATTGTAAATTCCGTTTTGAATAAAATTGAGTTGCCATATTTCAATTGTGATTTAGTAAATTGGTTATCTTAAGTCTAACTATTGTTTGATGTTCTATAAATGTGGTCAAACTTGTATCGGTCAATCGATAGTTAGACTGTCAATCATCATACATATAATTAAGAAATAAAAGACAAATTATTATCTTCAAATACTATTAACTAACCTATATCCTCTCAAAAACTCCTCAATCTCCATTCGTTTCTTTCCTTCTAATTGTAGATTTTTAATTATCAAAATACCATCAGCACATTGAAAATGAAGAAATTTTTTGCCATCGGTAGTGTACGAACCTACTGCACCCGTTGATATCTGATTATTGGTCTCAGTATTCTCCACAGAAAACAACGGTAATTCCGAATCCAATTCTAATATCCTCGCTTCATAAATCCGACAAGTTTTCTCATTTAATATTGTCCAAGCCACAGGATATGGAGAAAGTCCACGAATAAAATCATGAACTTTTTTTACAGGCTGATTCCAATCAATTTGACAAGTTTCCTTAAAAATCTTCGGAGCGTGATGAATTTCTCCCGATTCGTCTTGTGGCTCTTGCGGATAATTACCTAATTCGATGGATTTTACGGTTTTTAAAACCAATCTTGCTCCTTTGTGCATCAGACGATTATATACATCCCCTACATTATCTGTGAAGGAAATTGGCTCTTTTTCTTGAAAGATTATCGAACCTGTATCAATTTCTTGTTTCAAAAAGAAAGTCGTAACGCCCGTTTCAATTTCTCCATTTATAATTGCCCAATTGATAGGAGCTGCCCCACGATATTGAGGAAGCAAAGACCCGTGAAGATTGAAAGTTCCTAAATTAGGCATCATCCAAACCACCTCTGGTAACATTCTAAAAGCCACAACTATTTGCAAATCTGCTTGATAATTTCGTAACTCTTCTAAAAATTCAGAATTTTTTAATTTCTCAGGTTGCAGAATTGGAATGTTTGGAGCATTCTCTAACAAGTATTCTTTCACAGGTGACATTCCCAATTTTTGCCCACGACCCACGGGTTTATCGGGGGCGGTAATTACAGCCACCACATTATATTTGTTTTCTATTAGAATTCGTAAACTCTCGACCGCAAAATCGGGTGTTCCCATGAATATTATTTTCATTTTTTCTTTAATAAATTCTTTTGTCCTAAAAAAATTCTTTGAAATTCTTAAAGTTTTTTTTAAATTTGTTATTCTAATATTTACAGCAAATGCAAGTAAAACAAAAACATGTAATCATTACTTAAATTGATGTTTCTGCAAAGGTCATAAAAAATCTTGTAGAACGGTCTTAGACCGTTCTTTTTGTTTGTAGGTGAGTAAAGGAATTGGTTAATATTAAACCATATTCAAGTAAATTAGTTAAAAATATTTGCTGGCACATCGTCAGTATTTTTTTTTCTATCAAGAATAACAGAAACTTATATAATCATGGCAAAATTTCAATATTACACACAGGAAAGATTTGATGAATTGAAGGCTGAATTGCACTACCTCAAATTTGTAGCACGTGCCGACATGTCAAACCAAATTGCTGAGGCACGTGACAAAGGCGACCTTAGTGAAAACGCTGAATATGACGCAGCAAAAGATGCTCAAGGGCTCATGGAAATGAAAATTTCTAAAATGGAAGCAATCGTTGGGAATGCCAGAGTTTTAGATGAATCAAATATTGATACTTCACAGGTTTCGATTTTGTCGAAGGTGAAGATAAAGAATGTTAAAAATGGTATAGAGAAGATTTATACCATTGTTTCGGAAGAAGAAGCCGATTTAATGGCGGGTAAAATCTCAAATTCTTCTCCCTATGGAAAAGGACTTTTTGGGAAGAAAGTGGGCGATATTGCTCAAATTCAAGCCCCTGCTGGGGTTATGGAATTTGAAATTTTAGAAATTTCTCGATAATAATCTTCGTTTATCGATATAAAAAACTCGTAAAGGTTTCGCTTTTACGAGTTTTTTTATTGGGTAGATTTTTGTAGATTTGACTTGAATTTACCTGGTTCAAACGTCCGTCTTTGAATCAAAATGAGTGTACTCACTCAATCAAACCATGAAAAAAATCCTCGTCATCTTTGTTTCAATCCTTGCAATTTTTGCTGGTGTATTGTTTGCAGCCCCCATCTTTTTCAAGAATAAAATTCAAAAGAAAGTTAATCAGGAAATTCAGAAAAAGATTAATGCTACGGTCTATTACAAAGATTTTGATATATCATTAATTAAGCATTTCCCAAATGTAACGCTTTCATTATCAAACTTTGGGATTGTTGGCCGCTCACCTTTTGTAGGGGATACGCTTGTACAGGCAACTAATTTTTCTGTTTCAGCGGATATGAAATCTATTCTTTCAGGAGATAAAATCGCAATAAATTTTATCCAATTTGATGCTCCAAAAATATTTTTGAAGGTTTTGAATGATGGCTCAAATAATTACGATATTTATAAAACTGATTCCCTTAAAGCTCAACAAGCCGAAATGAACGAAAAAAGTAATTTTCAATTAGAAATTAAGTCTTGGAAAATTATGAATGGACAAATTATTTATGACAACCGATTGAAAAATTCATACATTTCTTTTCAAAATATTATACATGAAGGTTCGGGAGATATTGCTTCGAATATTTATGAGTTGAATACTAAAACAGAAATTGAAAAAGGTAATATTGAATATGGTGGGACGAACTATTTGACAAATAAAAAAGTATATGCAAATATGAATTTGACCATCGATCAAGCCAATAATAAATATACTTTTAAAGAGAACTCTCTCTCAATCAATGATTTTATCTTGAATTTTGCAGGTTCGATTGCTATCCCTGATACCGCAAATATTGTGATGGATTTGACTTACTCATCGCCCAAAAATGCCTTTAAAAATCTTTTATCATTAATTCCAAATATTTATACCGACAAATTCAAGGACCTAAAAGCGGAGGGAAATATTACTTTTGGTGGTAGCATAAAAGGGACAAAAAATGCTACAAAATTTCCTTCCTTTTCAACTACACTGAATATTAATAAAGGGTATTTTCAATATGCAGGTATGCCTACTGCCGTGAAAGACATTAATATTGATTTGAATATCCAGAACTATTCTGATAATTTGGATAATACAATAATAAATTTAAGTGAGATAAACCTAAATTTTGGAAAAAATCCCGTAAAAGGACGAATTTTAATTGAAGGGTTAAAAAAATCAAAGGTTGATGCTGACCTTGTAGCGAAGTTAGATTTACAACAAATTTCCCAAATTTTTCCGATGAAAGGTTTAGAAATCAAAGGTTTATATGAGGTTAATTTAAAGGCAAAAGGGACTTATGATACCCTCACAAAACAATTTCCACAGGTGAATGCGGTGATGAGTTTAGCGAATGGATTTATCAAATCTGACAAATTTCCCGAACCTATCCAAAATATAAATGCTAAAGCTACTCTTTTAAATACTGATGGGGCGTTGGCTTCTACCAGAGTGGATATCTCCGAACTCAGATTGATACTCGAAAACGAACCTTTTACAGCTCATGGAAGTATCCAAAACTTTGAAAATTACAATTGGGATATAAAGGCAAAAGGGAAAGTCGACCTCACAAAGATTACTAAGATATACCCTTTGTCGGATATGACTTTGAAAGGAATTGTGGATGCAGATGTAGAAACTAAAGGTAAAATGTCGGACGTAAAAGCTAAGCGTTATAGCAATCTTCCAACGACTGGAAAAGCTAATATAAAAGGTATGGAATTTACTTCAAAAGACTATCCGCAAGGCATAAAAGTAACGTCTGCCAACATGACTTTTACTCCTCAAAGTATATATGTTTCAGATTCCAGAGGTTATTTAGGAACAAGTGATTTTACGGGTAATGGAACGTTCTCAAATTATTTTGGATACGTTTTGAATAATGAATCTTTGAAAGGAAAATTAACCGTAAAATCTACTAAATTCAATATTAATGAGTGGATGACAGATGCACCAAAAACTGTAAATTCGACTAATTCTCCTTCGGTAAATAATAATTTAAAAGTAGTAGAAATTCCTAAAAATATAGATTTTGTTATTAATTCTGAAATTGAAAATGCTTTGTATGATAAGATGGAATTGAAAAACATTAAAGGATTATTAACGGTTGGAAATGGAGCTGTAAAAATGCAAAATGTCTCTTTTAATTCTTTAGGAGGTAATTTTATTGCCGATGGCACTTATAATTCATCCGATTTAGTTCATCCAAAATTTGACTTCGCTTTGAATTTAGAGAACGTTGAAATTGCTCAAGCGTATCAACAGCTAAATATCGTAAAATACTTAATGCCAGTGGCTCAATATCTCATCGGTGGTATCAATTCTAAATTTAAAATTGATGGAGAATTAGGGCAAGATATGATGCCTAAAATCAATACAATTAGTGGTGATGGATTGATGAAAATACTTCACGGAGAGATTTCTGAGAACAATCCTTTAGTTCAAAAATTGATAGAAGCTACCAAATTAACCAAATTTAAAGATACCAAATTGACAAATCTTTTGATGCAGTTTGAAATCAAAGAAGGTACTTTTGGCGTGAAACCCTTTGACATTAAATTTGACGACTATAAAATTACCGCCTCAGGTCGTCATGGACTTACGGGTTCAATGGATTACGCTTTAGTTTTGGATGTTCCCGCAGGTAAAGTAGGCGAGGCTTTTAGTAATATTTTTCAAAAATGGACGGGTAAAACGCTACAAGGAAGCGACCGTGTAAAATTCGATTTGGTATTGGGTGGAAATATAAAAAATCCTATTTTTGGGTTTAAAGGAAGTAGTACTGCCAATTCCATAAAAGAGGTCGTAGTTTCAGAAGTAAAAGCTCAAATTGATGCTGCAAAATCCAAAGCTTTGGAAGAAGTAGACCGTCTGAGAAAAGAAGCTGAAGCACGAATTCAAGCGGGAAAAGATAAATTAATGAATCAAGCCAATGCTAAAAAAGCGGAAGTAGAAATCAAAATTCAGAAAGAAAGAGATGCCCTTGAAACGCAAGTAAAACATACCACTGATAGTATCAAAAAAGTAGCCTCCGACCGAGCCAAGAAACTATTGGAAGAACAAAAAAAGAGTATTTTAGATGGATTGTTTAAGAAGAACAATCCTGCTCAATCGGATACATCTAAGAAAAATTTTAGACAAAATAATTAATGACTATTTTTCAAACAATCCTACAAAAGTTCGGAGAAAAGGGCGAAAAAACGGGATGGACTTATCTTGAAATTCCTGCCCACATTGCTCATGAAATTAAATCAGATTGTAAAGTTAGTTTTCGAGTAAAAGGAATGATTGATAATTTTCCAGTAAAATTGTTAGCCCTTTTACCCATGGGAGAAGGTGATTTTATTATTCCAATGAATACTCAAATACGCAAAGGAATCCGAAAGGAAGAAGGAGGGATAGTCATCATAAATTTGGAAGAAGATACTGATGAATTACCACAATCTGAGGAATTAATGATATGTTTGGAAGATGAACCCAGGGCATTAGAAACGTTTTTGAAATTGCCTAAAAGTCATCAATTATATTATAATAAATGGATAGAATCGGCTAAAACGATTGAAACAAAAACGAAACGGATAACCATGACTGTTCATGGAATGTTGATGGGAATGAATTATCCAGAAATGTTGAAATATTATCGAAATTTATCATCAAAACAATCCTAACTGCTCATTACTCCCCAATTTCGCCGTATAATAATCATTTACATCTTTATATTCATCGGGCAGATTTTTGCGGGAACAGGAGATATTGAAATGCGTAAAAATCTTCTCTAATTCATCCGCCGCCCTGTGTCCCGCTTGGTCGTTATCTAAATAAAAAACTACATTCACTCGCTGAAACAATTTTGCCCATTCTTTCTTGAAAATATTGGCAGTTCCCAGACTCACTGCCGTCTTTCCTTCCTGCACAAGTCGCATACAATCGAAGGCCCCTTCGGTGACATACACACTCTCGCCCGAGCGAACTTTCACCAAAGAATCTACATTGAAAAGTGTGAGAGGCTGATTATTCAAGAAACAATATCTGTTTGTGCCTTCGGGTGGTTTTCCAATAACTCGCCCTTGCAGATACACTATTCTACCATCTCGATAATAGGGAATTATTAAAGAATGGGCATAAAAAATCAAGTTATTTTTAACATTATAAAGCCCAGATTCTTGTAAATCAATGTATGAAAAACGTTGTTTCAAATACCAAGTTACTTCAGTGTATTCCTTAATGGTAAATAGGCTGAATTGCTTGATTGTATTTTCCGTAAATCCTCGATGTTGTAAGTAATTAGAAGCAGTTTTAGATAATTCATTCGTTTTTTGTTGTAAACAAAAGTCTCTAAAAGCCTCATAAATCTGGGAATGAATCTCTGATGTTGGTTTGTCTCTGGTTTGAATATTCCTTATCTCAGGGGCATTTAAAGTATTAATTTTGGGCAGAGCCTTTTTAGTAGCATTATTATTATATGGCAGAAAACCAGCAATATACTCCTTCGCCATATCATTGATAGTTGTTTTAATATCAAGGTTTTTGATTTCAGAATACAGTGTGATGGAATTTCCAGTTTTGGCACAACCGAAGCAATAAAAACTGTTTGTATGTGGGTACAACACTAAAGAAGGTGTGTCGTCCTCATGGAAAGGACATTTCATACGGTGACGTTGAACTTCTAAGCCCAAATCCTCCGCTATTTGTAGGATGGAAAGTTGATTGAGTTCGTCAAGAATATTCATTTACTTCTTTATGATGGAACACGGATTTTACGGATTGGACATGGATTTTATTATTGTGTATTTACAAAAATACAACTTTCACTTCAATTTGTAAAATACATAATCGGTGTCAAATCCGTTTAATCCGTGTGCCGTAAAATATCGGTAAATTAAAAACCCCACAAAAGAAAACTCTTGTAGGGTCTAATATTTTTAGAATAAAAAGATTAGTTCATAAACTTTACTTTCAATTCATTCAATTTTGTTTTTACTGAAGTATCAATTTGACGGTCATTTACTTGCAAAACGTATCCACCAATTAAAGTCTCGTCAATTTTCTCAATAATTTCAACTGTTTTACCAGTAGCATCTGCCACAATTTTCTGAAAATCAGATTTTTGTGAGGTTGTCAATGGAGAAACCGTTGTAATATAAGCCTTTTGAATGCCTTTAAATATCTCATATTGACGAAGATAATCTTCAGCAATGTGCGGAAGCATCTTCTCACGATTTTTTTTCGTGATAATTTCAAAAATTGACATTGAGGCAGCATCTACTTTACCCGTGAAGATTTTTTGCAAAATCGTCAGTTTATCGTAGTGAGATACAATCGGGCTTTTCAACAGTAAATAAAACTGATGATTTTCATCGCAGACTTGGTTAAAGAGTTTCATATCTTCATAAACCTTATCTTCAACATTTTTTTCTTTTGCCAAATCTAATAATGACTTAGCATATCTGTAGGCAACTGTTTGCTGGGACATCTTTTTTACAGTTATCAGTCATTAAATAATAATTAACTTTGAAGAACAAAAGCCTTCAATCCAATAATTAACAATAACAACTAAGTAAGTAAATAACAATAATAAGTAAATTTTGAATTAATCATCATACAATTAATTGAAATCGTTTACTGATAAAATTAATTGTTAATTGTCTGTTATTAATTCAATTTAGCATCTGCCAAAAGGCTTGAAACTAAAGTTTCTTGTGCTGTGCGGTTTGATAATTGACTACGCAATACTTTCTCTGCAATTTCTAATGACAAAGAAGCTGTTTCTTTTCTCAAAGAAGCGATAGCATTTATTCTTTCTTGATTGAATGCGGCACGAGCCTTTTCAATTTCTTCAGCACCTACTTTTTGTGCATCAGCTTTGGCTTGTGCAATCATTGAGTCACCTGCTTCTTTTGCTTCTTTCAAAACTCGATCACGTTCAGCACGAGCTTCAGCGATAAGTTTTTCATTACCTGATTTCAAGTCAGTCATTTCTTGACGAGTCTTTGCTGCCAAAGAAAGAGCATCATCAATTGATTGCTCACGTTCTTGTAAAGCACCGATAATTGGTTTCCAAGCAAATTTTGCTAAAATGAAAAACAATACTCCGAATATTAATAATTGCCAGATTATCAGACCAAGGGCTGGTTCTAAGATGGAAACTAACATGATGTTATATTTTTTTTATTTGAAAATTTGAAAATTAGCGATATCAATGAAATATCAAATTACTACATTTTCAAATTATGTTTAATGCTTTTTAAAAATCAGCATACTTACCTAATGCGTTGCATGCTGATTGTAATGTTTTGGAATTAATCATTTTGAAATTAAATACTTAGAAGACTATTTCTTATTAACTATTTTTTTTTCGATTGATAATGATTAATCAGTATCAGTAATTACGCTTTTGTAGTTACTAATAAACAGATTACTGCTGCAAAAAGAGCAACGGCTTCAACGAAGGCTGCAATAACCAACATAACACCTTGGATTTTTCCAGAAGCCTCTGGTTGACGAGCGATTGCGTCCATTGCTGAACCACCAATTCTACCGATACCAATACCAGCTCCGATTGCTGCTAAACCAGCACCCATACCTGCAAGACCTAATGCTTGAGAAACTTCTAATAACATTGACATGATTGTAATTATTTATTGTTAATTAATTTGAAAATACGATATTAATGATGAGCTTCTTCAACGGCTGC
>JACMRQ010000488.1 GCA_014376355.1 Arcicella sp.
CGACCACACAACGCCTGCCTATGAACGATTTGAAAGTTCATTGTCGGTTGCATTCAAAAATTGGACGACCTTGAAAGTGCCAACCACAACTGCCCCAAAATCGGAAAGAGTGTATGAATACCGTTTGTATGAAAGCCACAGTGAAGCGAAAGGAAATAAGAAAGTTGATATGTTTAACGAAGGGGGAGAAATTAATATTTTCGTAAGATTGGGTTTCAATCCTGCATTTTATGCCCAAACGATTATTGGCGGAAAACAGCCTAATTTGGTGTATATGACTACTTTTGATAATAAAAAATCGAGAGATGAACACTGGAAAGCCTTCGGAGCTGATTCAGAATGGAATCGTATTAAATCACTTCCCGAATATGACCATGCTATGACAAAAGCGGAAATTCACTTTTTGACTCCTGCAGAATATTCGCAGATATAATAGCTAAAAAATTTAACTTTCCGAAAGACTCATATCTTTCGGAAAGTTAAATAAAAGTTTATTTTCGATAATCTAAGGCAGGTTTTCTATCGCCCAGAAGAGCTTCATACTTAAAGTTAGCACCTCTTTTTTGTAGCCATTCTGCTTTTGCTTTTTCAATCAAAGCAGCATCTTTAAATAAATCCAAAGCCGTACAGGCCAATGTTTTAGCGGCAACAATCATTCCTTTTTGACCAATCGTCATGCCACTCGCCGCCGTTGATTGCCAACTATGTGCTGCCGAACCCGAAACCCAAGTGGCAGTTTGTAAACCTACCGTCGGTACAGTCCAACTCACGTCTCCAACATCCGTTGAGCCTCCACTTGTAGCACTTTCTGAAGCATCTCTAAAATCCTTTATCTTACTTGCATTTTCGATAGGCTGTTTTTGTTCACCTAAAGTTTCGCTAATTTTTTCGGCAAATTTTTTCTCTTCTTCCGTATAAGTTACTCCACCAATCATTGCTAAATTATTGTGCATGGTTTCTGCCAAGGTAACGTTTGGTAAAAGGTTAAAAACACCACCCAAAACTTCCCATTCTACTTTTGTACCTGTTCCCATCGCAGCACCTTGAGCTGCATTTTCAATACGTTTCCAGATACTTTGCAGAATGTCACGATCTTTATGACGGGCATAATAATATACTTCTGCATAAGCAGGAACCACATTTGGGGCATCTCCCCCCTTCGTAATTACGTAATGAATACGAGTATCTTGCGGAATATGTTCACGCATCATGTTTACCATCATATCCATTGACTCCACACCATCCAAAGCCGAACGACCTCTTTCTGGTGAAGCTGAAGCGTGTGCCGCAATACCTTTAAAACGGAATTTACCATTCTTATTTGCCAAAGAAGTTCCCGCATCGGCTGCATTTTGAGAACCTGGGTGCCAATGCAAAACAACGTCCACATCATTGAAAAGTCCTTCACGGACCATATAAACTTTACCCGAACCACCTTCTTCGGCAGGACAACCGTAGATTTTAACCGTTCCTTTTTGACCCGATTTTTGTAGCCAATTCTTTACTTCAATGGCCGCCGCCACCGAAGCCGTTCCGAAAAGATTATGCCCACAACCGTGTCCGCCTTTTTGGTTTGGAATTGGTTTTATTTCGGGTATTACTTCCTGAGCGAGTCCGGGAAGAGCATCGTATTCTGCTAAAATTCCGATGGTTGGTTTACCCTCACCATAAGTGGCTAAAAAAGCCGTTGGGATTCCTGCAATGCCCGCTTGAACGCTAAACCCTTCTTTTTTTAGTAATTCTTGTAATAAAAGAGAAGATTTTTCCTCCATATAACCCAACTCCGCAAAGTTCCAAATTTGCTTAGATATGCCCGCATATTCATCAAAACGCTTGTCGATATTTGATATAACGGTCTGTTTATCAGTATTTTGTGGAGGTACAGCAACGGCTTTCTTTTTTTGGGAAAATACCGACAGAGTTGTTAGTGTTAGGAAGACAATTAGTATTTTTCTCATGTGTAATAATTGGTTGATTGGATTTTGAATTTATGTGGTAAAATGCTCTGTTATAAAGTTACAGAAAAGTACACAAACATTTCCCTTCACCCTTATTAGTATCTACACTAATTGATTTTCTATCATTGCTAAAATTCAATAGAATTGGGCATTTTCTTACTTACATCGTATTTTGATGGCAGAAAATTAACACAAAATCCCCCTGCATTTACTATGCAAGGGGATTTTGTGTACTACGCAATGATAAATTTTATTTAAGAGCTTTTTTCAATTCTGCACCAGCCTGTAACATAGCAGATTTAGTTCCTGGTATTGTGCTAATGACATTAAGCAAACCCCAATCATGAATCATTCCGTTGAAACGAGTAGCAGTAACCTTTACCCCCGCTTCGTCTAATTTACGAGCGTAAGCCTCACCCTCGTCTCTCAAAATATCATTTTCTGCGGTTTGTATCAAAGCAGTGGGTAATCCTCTTAATTGTTCCACCGTTGCTTGCAAAGGAGAAGCATAAATTTCCTTACGTTGATTAGCATCAGTTGTATAATTATCCCACATCCACATCATCAAATTTTTAGTTAAGAAACGATCTTTACCGAATAGGTTGTATGATTCTGTTTCAAAGTAAGCATTGGTAACGGGCCAAAATAAGACTTGTAATTTAATCGAAGGGCCTTTTTTATCTTTTGCCATCAATGCAACTACTGCTGCCATATTCCCACCTACACTATTGCCAGTTACTGCCAGACGTTTACCGTCAACGCCAATTTGTTTACCATTTTTTGCAACCCATTTAGTTGCGGCGTAAGCTTGATTGATGGCAACTGGATAATGTGCTTCTGGTGATGGTGTGTAATTAACGAATACCGCAACTGCTCCAGATTCTACTACCAAATCACGAACCATGCGCTGGTGAGTAGGAAAATCACCCAAGACCCAACCGCCTCCGTGAAAAAACATAAATACTGGTAAAACACCTTTAACGTTGGCTGGTCTAACTATGTTTAATTTAATTGACTGACCATCTTGAGTAATCACTTTCTCGGTAAAAGTTACACCCGATAAATCAACTTTCACGGATGCTTGAGCTCCAACTAATACCGCTCTTGCATCTTTCGGTGCCATTTGTTCCAGCGGTTTACCTGTTCCCGAATTAAGCACTTTTAAAAATCCTCTTGTGTTGCTTTCAATTTGTAAATCTTTTGAAGCATCAAGCGTTTGAGCAGATAATGTATTGCCGATAAGAACTACCGCTGAGAAGGCAATTGTTTTACTTAAGATTGATTTAATTTTCATGTATTTTCGTTTTTAAATTCTTACACTGATTTAACAATCCAAAATTACTTGGTCTCTTAAATTTACACAATGCACCATTGTCGAAAAGTATAGCACATTTTTCCCTTTTAAACTTTTCTTAGGCTTTAAGGTATTGAATTCGGAAGTTTTGGGGAGATATTGTGACTTGTTTGGTGAAAAAGCGGGTAAAATAAGAGGTATCTTCGTAACCCAGTTTGTGGCTAATTTCTTTGATGCTCATTGTAGTATGCACCAATAATCTTTTGACTTCTAAAACAATCCTATTTTTAATAATATCATTGGGAGTTAAGTTGTGGTCACGGGTAATACGCCTATTTAAAGCTTTGGGTGTAATATGAAGTAATTCAGCGTATTCTGCAACCGTATGATGATGCGCATAATGACGTTCGACCAATTGGCTAAATGTTCTTGAAAATTCCATTTCAGGTTTCGCCTCCTCACCTACCATCTGGTGTTCTTGTTTCCAAATACGGGTACATTTAATGATGATTTGTTTCAGTAAGATACGAAGCATTTCTTCAATGGCAGTATCCCCCAAGGTAACTTCAATTTTTATTTCTTGCAGAATATGTTGCAACGCATGAGAATCTTTTACAGTCATCAATACTACAGGAACCTCATATACATTATGAAAAAGGATTCCATCACAAGCCACTTCCTTATCATGAATTTCAACACAATAAAAATCTCGGTTATAGTATAATAGGCTTCCGCTACAATCATTATCTAACCAATAATATTGACCAACATTGATGAAAAAAAAAGCATCTTGCTGTAAATGATATGCTTGAAAGTCAATAATGGCGTGTCCTCCAGCCTTCACAAAAACGATTTTGATAAAATTTTGAACGTCCAGTTCTTCCATTTGATTTAAAAAATCATAATAAAAATCTACACACCCAAATTTTTTAAAGGTAAACTGTCTAAAGTGATTCATAAAAATAGTAACTGAATTACATATTAATTGTTAGTGATTGGTTTGAAATCTTTCATTTTGAGGGTTGAAATTTTTAAATTATCTTCACATCACAAAATCAAACTAACAACCCATGAAATCTTACTTAATATTACTATTTGTTTTATTTATTACAAAATCTTACGCCCAAAACGTAACTTCATCAGAGGAACAAGACGAGATTAAGAAAGTCATTGCTGATGAATCAAAGTTTTTTTATGTTTCAAATATAGAAAAATGGGCAACTTGTTATCGTCAAACTCCACAAACGTATTGGGCAAGAATTGAGAAAGAAGGTGTATTTCAGAAAGAAGGTTGGGATAATATTATGCCCTTCGTAACTAATTATTTTAAAGAAAATCCGAAAGTAATAAAGGCAACTTTCAAACGGGAAAACTATAATTTCAGAAAAGTTAATCCAACCTATATTTGGGTAACTTTCGACCAAAATAGAACAGTAAGTGAAATAAAGAGTTCATCAAAAGAAACTCGAATTTTGGAATTAATTAAAGGGGAATGGAAAATTATTAATGCAACGGGGTTTTATGTGCCGGATGATAAATCAGTAAAATCTGAAATAAAAATAATCACAAAAGATAAAAACAAGTCTGAAAGTTCAGAAAAAGAAGCTTCGGGAAAAGAAAAGAAATCGAAAATAAAAGACACAAAAAAGACTTCCTAAATGGTTGGGAAGTTTTTTTTGGTTTTATAAATCAAGTATCTAAAACAATTTAATCCCTAAATTACAGGAGTTGCAAACAATTTCACATCTTCCAGCGTAATTACATCATTACACATAATTACCAGACGTTCAACTACATTACGTAATTCACGAACATTACCTGTCCACGGTAGAGACTGTAAATGTAGCATTGCGTCAAGCTCAACTTCTTTGGAAGCCTGACCATATTCGTCTGCTACATCTCCCAAGAATTTTTCAACCAATAATGGCACATCATCAGGGCGTTGAGCTAATGCGGGTACGTGAATCGGGATTACATTCAATCGGTGAAATAAATCTTCTCTAAAGCGTCCCTCAGCAATTTCCAAAGGTAAATTTTTATTAGTTGCTGCAAAAACACGCACATTTATTTTGATTTCTTTTTCGCCCCCTACTCTCGTAATTTTACTTTCCTGCAAAGCTCTCAAAACTTTTGCTTGTGCCGAAAGTGACATATCGCCAATTTCATCCAAGAAAAGTGTTCCGCCATCGGCTTGTTCAAATTTCCCAATTCGTTGTTTAATAGCAGAAGTGAATGCCCCTTTTTCATGCCCAAAAAGTTCAGATTCAATCAATTCAGAAGGAATTGCCGCACAGTTTACTTCAATTAAAGGCATATGTGAACGACCACTCCTTTCATGTAAACGCTTAGCAACCATCTCTTTACCAGAACCATTTGGACCTGTGATAAGTACACGTGCCTCTGTTGGCCCAACTTTATCAGAAATATTTTTTACTCGTTTAATAGCATCAGATTCTCCAACTATTTCATTAAGTTTATAGACTCTTTTTCTTAAAACCTTAGTCTCTACAATCATTTTTCCACGTTCCAAGGCATTTCGAACGGTAACGAGTAAGCGGTTCAAATCAGGGGGCTTAGAGATAAAATCGAACGCTCCACGTTTGGTTGCTTCCACAGCAGTTTCCACATTTCCGAAGGCTGAAATCATAATGAATTGAGTTCCCTTACCCATTTCAGTTGCTCTCTGAAGTAAATCGAGCCCTTCAATTTTAGGCATGCGAATATCACAAAGCACCACGTCATAGTCATTTTTGGTCACTAATTCTAATCCTTGTTCGCCATCACTGGCTTCTTCAATGGTATAACCTTCGTATTCAAGAATGTCTCTCAACGCTCCACGAATAGCTTTTTCATCATCAATAATTAATAATTTTGCCATAAGTCGATGGGTATAAAATGTTGCGTAGGTAAATCGTAATAAATTTATTCAAATAGCGTGTTTCTGTAAGTATTCACCAAAAATACATGATTTTCGTCTTTTTACTAAATTTTATTTTAATAAACTCGTTTGTAATTTATTTTAAAAGCTCCATCTTGCTTTATTTCGCATTAAAATACTACAATTAATTCTAATTTTGAGTAAATATTGTACAGCCGACAAGATATTTCGTGTAAATTTGTCAGTTTTGTTAAGAGAAAAATCTTACTAATTCTTAACATACCTTTATGATTATAAGCTCGTGCGAAGAATGAATTACTTATACTTTTTGTTCAAAATACCTCGATAATAGTGGTCAATTACGCACAGGAATTATCATGGACATTTAGTGAAGGCATTCATACTTTTTCTGGTATTTTAAAATAGTTTCTGACAAAACAAATCCTAAGAAAAAGTATCTTTCATGAGAAAATTTTAAAACATATATTTATCTTAATTTATATGTTTATTTACTTGAAGCTAAAGCAGCCAAAAGATTTACGCACCTATTGAAAATTAAATACCTAAAGTGCCTACAAATGCAAATTTTAATAAGCAAAAAATGAATTAATTTGGTGTTAGCAACACACCATTTTATTCGGTAATGCGAAATTGAAATAATCAAAATTAATGACAATCTAAAAAAATAACAATTTACAATAATGAAAAAAGTCATTCTTTACTTATTATTAAGTTTCATTACTTTCAATCTTTCAGCTCAAGGGCTTGATAAATCTTATAAAACTTTTGATTTAGCCATGAGTGGAGGAGGTACAGGATTTTCACCATCCCTCTCATTTACACAAATGTTTAGCATAGGAAAATCCTATCGGTTTAAAATTGGCTACGGTGTCCGAGTTACATCTTACTTTGGAGGTGCTGCAAATTTCAGAACTGCCCCAGCTAAATTCACTTCCGGAGCATCCAGTTTTGCGGCTCTTGTTTCGGATGATATTGTAGCAAATATTGATACTTTCAGCGTAAAATCTTTCCAAACGAATGCTTTAAACATATCAATAAACATACAATATGCGTTGTCTAAAAAATTGGAGGTTGGTGTCAATATTGATGCAACAGGAAAGACTTGGGGAGGAACCGTCACTGGAGATTTAATATCAAAAAGAAACAAGCGTAAATTTCAAGACGGTTCAACAACCTCTTCGTCAAATCCTGAAACATACAACTTCTTATTGGTGAGCGATTCAGATATAGGTAGTTTAAATTCGGAAGTTTACGCAAGATATTGGGCAACGGAAAAAATTGGAATTAGAGCAGGACTTAGTTTCCAATTTATGGAATTAACAACGGAGAAAAAAGTAGAAATTAACGGTAGATTAAACGATACTTGGCGGTACAGAACGTTGACCCCAATGGTGGCAGTTTCATATAAATTCTAAAATTGTACTTCATAAATAAGCAATTAAAATGAAAAAAATATTAATCTTTGCACTTTTCTTGAGTCTGACTAATACTGTATTTGCTCAAAACTGGAGGCCCACAACGGCGGGAGTTTCCTTCAAAATGAAGATGTTAGGAACGTCAGTTACAGGCAATTTCAAAGGATTTGTAGGAACATTAAAATTTGACCCCAACGATTTAGTAAATTCAAGTTTAGTTGGAACAGTTGATGCAACTACTATTGACACAGATAATACCCTAAGAAACAGACACCTAAAGGAAAAAGAAGATTTTTTTAACGTAGCAAAATACCCTAAATTAAAAATGAAAACTACTAAAATTGAAAAAGAAGGCAGTAATTACGTAGGATATTTTGACTTAACAATAAAGGAAACAACCAAGAATGTGAAAATTCCATTCATTTTCAAGCAGGAGGGTGACAAAGCTACGTTTCAAGGAAGTACCATCATTAATCGTCGTGATTGGGCAGTTGGCGGAGGAACTTTTGGGATGGGAGATAATGTAACTTTTACGATTACTGTTAATTCAGTGAAGGAATAATTTATTAAAAAATACAATTATTTTAACTCGAAAATCGAATAACGAAAATCGAAATAATTATGCTTCAGCAATTCAACATTAAAATTATAGACCAACTCATTGACTTACTGGATGATATAGAATTATCAGTCTATAAAGATGCTCTTCAACCATTGCATTACAGTACGGTTGGGCAGCACGTTAGACATATTACTGAGTTTTATTTATGTACATTAAACGGCTATAAAAATGGTGTTGTGAATTATGATGCCCGTGAAAGAAATATACTGATTGAAATTGATAAAGGTTTTGCGATTCAGACCTTAGAAAATGTAAAATGTCAATTGAAAACGCTAAATTCAGATCGAATTTTAATATTGAAAAGTAAATTTAGCGGAAACGAATCAATGGATATTCCAAGTAGTTTCTTCCGTGAGTTGACCTACTTGATTGAACATACAATTCACCATTTAGCCATTATTAAAATTGGATTAAACGAAGTTTATCCAGCAATTGAAATACCAAAAAACTTTGGTGTGGCTCAATCGACAATTAGGTATCAGGAATTAGAGAAATAACAACGAGGTTATTAAAGACAGCTTTAATAATATTTCTAATATCCCAAATCAAACAATTACAAATTACTTGATTTTCAATCGTTTGCTACCTAAGCTCTAAAAAAATGTGCGTCCTTACATTCCTTCCTACAATAAATTCAGGTTATACTTTAACCAATAACAGAGATGAATCTCTTGCCCGTGCAAAGGCAATTCCACCTAGAAAATATATCATCAACGGCAAGCAAATCTTCTTTCCAAAAGATGCTAAAGCGGGGGGGACTTGGATGGCAACTTCCGATGATTTTACAGTTTGTTTACTAAATGGAGCCTTTGAAAAACATATCTATAAGCCACCGTATCGCAAAAGTAGAGGGCAAGTAATTTTAG
This sequence comes from Arcicella sp., assembly GCA_014376355.1. GTDB lineage: Bacteria > Bacteroidota > Bacteroidia > Cytophagales > Spirosomataceae > Arcicella. The sequence goes on from JACMRQ010000488.1 coordinate 9,055, forward strand.
ATTTTTTCAAGTTTGATACTGTAAATGATTTTATCGGAAATTACGCTTTTGATAATATTGAAAATTTCACTTTGGTAATTATTTATCATAAAGAATTTTTAAAGATCTGTGAATTCAGATGGGATGGCACACAACTACATTATAGTTCCAAAAACCCCCAAGAATCCCATATTTGGTCTTCTGCAACGCTTTATTCCCAACAAATCAGAACCGAAAGAGAACATTGGTTTGCCGATTTTTTAGAGCGAAATCCCAATTTTACC
>JACMRQ010000489.1 GCA_014376355.1 Arcicella sp.
ACTAATAACATGATTAACTGATTTCTTAACTAATTCAGAAAAATCTGTTAAAACTTTTGATGTAATTTTTCCTGCATAGACTTTTGAAATGAAAAAGCGTAAAAACTCATCACTTGGATTCTTTAGTTCATTGGCAAAAATGCCTTTTACTGAATTCGTGAATTTCAATTCAGTAGCTGAATTGATAATGTTTTCAACATCAAAATATGATTTATGAAATTTTTTGAGTTCTTCAACTTGATTTTCCTTAATTTCAGCGATATCAAATTCTAAAAATGGACTTTCATCCATTTTATTAGGTTCTTCCAAATCTGTGTAGAATCTAAATTTTATTCCATTTGTTAAAATGGCAAATTTCGCTTTTGAAACGTGAAAATATCGAAGTAGTTGATTGTCATGTAATGTCAATTTTTGTTGCCAATGTTTACATTCAATTAAAATAGCTGGAACATTATCTTTAAAAATTGCATAATCTATCTTTTCGCCTTTTTTAGTGCCAATATCACAAATGTATTCTGGAACTACTTCAAGTGGATTGAATACATCGAAGCCAAGTGTTTGAATAAATGGCATAATGAAAGCATTTTTTGTTGCTTCTTCAGTGGCAATTTGATCTTTTAATTTTGCAACTTTATCTCCAAGTTGTTTGATTTGGTCTTTGAAATCCATAGTTAACTTTATGTTTTAGTGATTTTTAAAATTTATTTTCTGAACTAATCTCGAATTTACTTATTTTTTTATAAACATATAGTTTTAATAATATTTCCCTAACTTTTACTAAAATTTTTAAGCACAATTTTCGCCTTTGTTAGAGTTTTCTCCAACAAAGGCGAAATAATTTTGGGGAGTTGAATGTCAGTGAATAAAAGTACTTTTAAATTCAATAAATAACTTAACCAAATGATAACCCCAAAAATTAGTCAATCAAAAATCAAAGTCTTAAATTTCGTTTCTAACAAATAGAAAACCAATGAAACGATTTTTAGTAATTATCTATTTTTGTACTTTTCCAATTTTTTCTCATGCACAATGGCGTATTTCAGCCCCTGCCGAAAGTCGTTATTGCGTGGTTAATCCTGCGGGTGAAACTGTCATTCCAAATGGTCGAATTATTAAACCTCTGGGGAAAACATACCGCATCGCTCCGCATCCTTACGGTATGGTGATGAGTCACGATGGTAAAACTATCATTACGGCTAATTCTGGTACTAATCCCTTTTCTATCAGTATTTTACAGAATATTTTTACGGGTAAACCACAAATTAAACAAATTCCTAATACACCTAAAACGGACGATAACTTACTCTCTGCTGTATTTATGGGCTTGGCAATTTCTCCCGATAATAGGCTTGTGTATGTGTCGGGCGGACAAACGAATAAGGTGTTTATTTTTGAAATAAAAACGGGTAAAAAGGTAGGTGAGATAAATTGTAATATTTCCTTAGACAACCAAGATTATTCTGATGGTTATTTGGGAGATATGACCATGACAGCCGATGGTTTAAAACTATATGTCCTTGACCAAATTGGATTCAGAATCGTAGTAATTGATGTAAAGAAAAAGGCAGTAATTGATAATGTAAAAACGGGTCGTTATCCTTTCGGAATTACGCTTTCACCCGATGAGAAATCGCTTTATGTAGCCAATGTAGGAATGTTTGAATATAGTTTAGTCAAAAATCTTGACCCTACGAAAAAGGAAACTTATTTGAAAAAACCAGCCTTCGGTTTTAATACTAAAGAGATGCGTGAAGGTGTAAAAATTGAGGATAAAGAAGTTTTAGGATTAGGTAATCCAAATGCTCCTGAATCGTTCTCAGTTTGGGCGTATGATATGGCTGGAAAGCCAAAAGTTACTAACAAAATCAAAACGGGAATCTTGGTTGGTGAGATGATTGATGGCATTCCAGCAGTAGGTGGGTCGAGTCCAAATTCGTTGGTAGCTACGGATAAATTTGTTTTTGTAAGTAACGGCAATAATGATAATATATCCGTAATTGACCCAAAATTAGGAAAAATTACGAATACAATTAATCTACAATTAGACAATCGTTTAGGTCGTTGGAAAGGGGTAATTCCTTTCGGATTGGCAGTTTCTCCTGATCAAAAAAGGCTCTACGTGGCAGAATCGGGCATTAATGCAGTAGGAGTAATTGATATTGCTTCTATGAAAGTTTTAGCCCATTTACCCGTTGGTTGGTTTCCTTCCAAACTGAAAGTTAGTAAGGATAATAAAAAATTAGTCGTGGCAAATGCCAAAGGTTTTGGATCGGGAGCCAATGGTGGTTCAGAATTTAAAGTAGGAGCGGAGGGAAGTTATATTGGAAGTTTGATGAAAGGTTCAGTGACGGTTTTGGATATTCCGAAAGATGCAGATTTAGGAGCTGAAACTGCCAAAACGATTGCCTATAATTTTAAATTTGAAGACCAACGAAAAGATGGAAATAATCCTATTCCAAGCTATCCGAAAGAGAAAGAATCACCCATAAAATACATCGTTTATATTTCCAAAGAAAACCGAACGTACGATGAAGTTTTTGGGCAAATAAAACAAGGAAATGGCGACCCATCCATCGCTCGATATGGCATAAACGCTACATTTTCAAATAAAGATAATACCCAAAAAGTTGCCAAATGTACTGTTATGCCGAACCATTTGTTACTGGCAAAAAGATTTGGAATGGCAGATAATTTCTATGTGGATTCCGACCATTCCGCTGATGGACATCGTTGGTTATCAGGGGTTTATCCAAATGAATGGACTGAAACACATGTTTCGGCTGCCTATGGGGGTAAACGTTATTATAAACAAGATTCGAAAGCCCCAGGACATTTTGCTTTGAACGGTTCTTCGGGTAGTTTTTACCCAGAAGATTATAACCAAGATGGCTCAATGTGGGAGCATTTTGAACGCCATAATATCAGTTTTCACAACTACGGTTTCACAACGGAACAAGAAGGTAATTTTAACGATTCGACCATGAAATTTGGCGGTGAAATGTATGGTGTAAATTATCCTCTGCCCAATGCAATGTTAAAAAATACCGAATGGAAATTTCCAACCTACAATATGGCAATTCCTGACCAATTTAGGGCAGATATTTTCATCAAAGATTTTAAAGAAAAATTTATTGGCGAAGGCAAAACGATGCCTCAAGTTGTACCTTTAATGCTTCCAAACGACCATGGTGCGGGCGAAAGATCAAAGGCAGGTTTTCCATTCAGAGAAAGTTATATGGCAGATAATGATTTAGCGGTGGGGCGAGTAGTAGAATTCTTAAGTCATACGCCCTACTGGAAAAATATGATGATTATTGTAACCGAAGATGACTCGCAAGGTGGCATTGATCATGTGGATGCTCACCGCAGTATCTTACAAATTTATTCACCTTTTGCCAAGAAAAATTACGTCAGTCATCTGCATTATAGCTTCGGAAGTATTTTCAAAACGATGTGGAATGTCTTGGGAGTTCCTTACTTAAATCAGTACGATGCAGGAGCAACGGACCTTTCTGATTTCTTTATTAACCAAGCTGATTATACACCATACAATGCTGTTAATGAAGATATACGTATTTTCGACCCACAAAAAGCACTAACGCCAATTGATGAAAAATTTGATTGGAAAGCCTTAAAAGAATCGCCAATTATGGATGATGATGATTATCTTTTCAAAACTCGTGAGGAGGAAGACAAGAAGGAACTGGAGGAAAAGGAATTTCAATCAAATCCGAGGTTGTACAAGAGTCGGAAGAAGAAAAAGAATTGAAAGTTTTAATTCAGAATTTATCTTAAAAGCAAAAAAAGCTCCTCATTTCTGAGGGGCTTTTTGTTAACCGACATGGATTCGAACCATGAATAACGATACCAAAAACCGTTGTGTTACCATTACACCATCGGTCAATCTGATTTCCTTTTTACTTACGTTGTCTGGATTTCTGATGCAAAATTACGCTTTTAATCTTTATGTGTCAAGTCAAATTTAGAAAAAAAATAAATTTTATAGTTTGATAATTCTATAATTTGGAAACTATAAGATTAAGAATCTGAAAATCAATGTTTTATAGCGATATTTTCAAATTAAATATTTTCAAATAATCAAACTAAATTCCACTTGTTTCTACTTCAGGATTAATTTTCTTTACTAATCCTTGCAAAACCTTACCTGGTCCACATTCCACAAAAGCGGTTGCACCGTCAGCAATCATATTTTGTACTGATTGTGTCCAGCGAACTGCTCCCGTTAATTGAGCAATTAAATTAGCTTTAATCGTTGAAATATCTTGTGAGGGTTGAGCATTCACGTTTTGATAAATCGGGCAAGATGGACTTTCAAAATGCGTTGATTCAATCGCAGTGGCTAATTCCTCACGGGCGGGTTGCATCAAAGGTGAGTGAAATGCACCACCAACGGGTAAAAGTAACACTCGTTTTGCACCTGCTTCTTTCAATTTTTCTCCTGCTTTCGCCACGCCTTCATTTGAACCAGAAATTACTACTTGTCCTGGGCAATTATAATTAGCTGCCACTACGATTTCGTCCGTTATTGAGGCACAAATATCTTCAATTGCTTGGTCTGATAAATTTAAAACTGCCGCCATTGTTGACGGATTTGCTTCGCAAGCCTTTTGCATAGCTAAAGCACGGGCTGAAACTAATCTTAAACCATCTTCAAAAGTTAAAGCCCCCACTGAAACCAAAGCAGAGAATTCGCCCAAAGAATGACCCGCAACCATATCTGGCTGAAAATTAGGTGTTTCTTTAGCTAAAATTACGGAATGTAAGAAAATGGCAGGTTGTGTAACTTTAGTTTGTTTAAGTTCTTCGTCTGTTCCATCGAACATAATATCGGTAATTCGGAATCCTAAAATATCATTGGCTTGTTCGAAAAGGGCTTTTGCGGTGGCTGAATTATCGTACAAGTCTTTGCCCATACCTTTAAATTGAGAACCCTGACCAGGGAAAACGTATGCTTTCATGTTCAATTGTAATTTAGTAAATGAATGATTTAGTAAACATTTGTCAACTAATCATTAGCAAAATTAACAATTCTGTATTCGCTATTAACTATTCTCTATTAAAAATCTTTCTCGTAACTCGGGAGTAGGGATTCTGCATGAGTCCGCTTTTCCAAAAAATCGGTAACGATTCTTGGCAATAATATCATAGAAAAAATTAAGAAAAGAAGTAGGGAATATATTAAAAACAGCAAGATATTTCCAGAAACCAGACAGGTGTTTAGTAATTTCTAAAGCAGCCTCTGATTTTTGATATAAAGTGTTGTTTTTTAACAAAAATACGGAATCAAAATCTTCTGTATTTTTGTTAAATTTACGTAAAATTTCCTGCCCAATTTCTGATTGTAGAGGAGCGAAAATGAAGCGTTTTTCGAGGTCGTGATCAATGATAAAATTGATGGAAGAATTACAAAAATTGCAGACCCCATCGAAGAGTATTATTTGCTTATTTAACGATATATTTTCTATTGTGTTCATGATATTTTTTCGAGATTGGATAGATAAAATTAGAACAATATTTTCGGCAATAATGTGCATTAATGACAAAAGTCCTTACTGATTCATTCAGAAAGGACTTTTGCTCATAAGAAAGGAGTAAATCATCCGAATAAATCACTCGATAAATATCTGTCGCCTCTGTCGCAAATAATACAAACAATAACTCCAGATTCTAATTCTTCCGCTAATCTTACGGCTGTGGCTACCGAACCTCCACTACTCATTCCGCCAAAAACGGCTTCTTCTTTTGCTAAACGGTTTGCCATTATACGTGCTTCGGTTTCTGAAACATCCATGATTCTGTCCACTCGGGCAGAATCAAAAATCATCGGTAGATACTCCTTAGACCAACGTCTGATTCCTGGAATTTTTGAACCTTCTGTTGGTTGGCAACCCACAATTTGTATGTTCGGATTTTGTTCTTTTAAATACATCGACGTTCCCATAATGGTCCCCGTTGTTCCCATCGAACTAACAAAATGAGTAACTTCTCCATTGGTATCTTTCCAGATTTCGGGTCCTGTTGTGCGATAATGAGCCAAATAATTATCAGGATTTCCAAATTGGTCGAGCATGAAATATCCTCCTTTTTTTACCTGTGCTTCTGCATAATCCCGTGAACCTTCAATGCCTTCTTCAGCAGCAGTAAGAATCACTTTTGCTCCAAAAGCTTCCATTGTTAGTACTCGTTCTCGAGTAGAATTCTCAGGCATAACTAATTCAATTTCAAGGTTATACAACCGAGCAATCATTGCCAAAGCAATACCTGTATTGCCCGAAGTTGCCTCAATCAGTTTCATGTCTGACTCGATTTCTCCTCGTTCCACAGCTCCCTTAATCATGCTTAAAGCAGCACGGTCTTTTACAGAACCCCCTGGATTATTTCCTTCTAATTTTCCGTAAATTTTAACTTTTGAATTCGGATTAATTCTGTTTAATTCAACGATGGGCGTGTTGCCCACTAAGTCTAATATTGTCATAAAATAGCGATAAATTACTGTAAAATTTTAACTTGTTCTTGGTGATAAATCTTGGTATTCTTAGGCACACTACGAGTCAGCCAAACGTTGCCCCCGATAACTGAATTTGCTCCAACGACTGTCTCACCGCCTAAAATTGTTGCTCCTGAATATATTACCACATTATCTTCAATCGTTGGGTGACGTTTCATAGAAGCCATACTTTTACTAACCGATAAAGCCCCCAACGTTACGCCTTGATAGATTTTCACGTTTTTACCGATATAAGTCGTCTCTCCAATTACTACGCCCGTTCCGTGGTCAATCATGAAATATTCATCAATTTCTGCCCCAGGATGAATATCAATTCCTGTTTTAGAATGAGCATATTCCGTTAAAATTCTTGGTACAATTGGCACATATAATTTCAACAAAGCATGAGCCAAACGGTAGAGTGTAATGGCATAAAATCCTGGATATGCTCTGATGACTTCATATTCGCTTTGAGCCGCAGGATCGCCCAACATAATTGCTTGAATATCAGTTAGTAGGACGTTATAAATATTTGGAATCTCTTGAACATAATCATTAGCAATGCCTTTTGCATCCCGTTCAAGATGCTGCTGCATGGAACGTAAAATACGGGTCAAACGCAGTTCTATTTGGTCAAAAGCCTCTTGTAATTCATCTACACAGCCAAAATGCTTTTGCGTTTGTTCGGGAAATAAAGTGAACACAATATCCGTAAATAATTCCTTGACAACCGAAGTAGAGGGGAAAGTATTTGGTTTTGAGTGCTTCTGGCAAAGATTTTCTAAGAATGGTTTTGGGAGC
>JACMRQ010000061.1 GCA_014376355.1 Arcicella sp.
AACTGCCAATATTTTTTAGAGTGCACAAATTAGTAACAAGGGGACACAGGGCTGGAGCGCTGCGCTTGATGTGAGAAATACAAACTTTCGCAAATAAGGATTACATTAGGTGTATTGCCGCAAGTTTTTAGGAATTGGTTGCGGAAATATAAGCGTTGTGCGTAATTAACAGACCGACTAATGACAGCAAACTTTTTCATAATTACTCTTCAAATCATTGCAGGACTGCTAAGTGCTTATTTAATTTATTATGCTCAACAGAAAGGAAAGAATCAAGCTGACAAGCAAGACTTAGAAAAACTTACAGAGATAGTAGAAGACGTTAAACAAAAATATGTTCAAGAGAATGAACTTTTAAAATCAAGTTTAACTATTCTCACGAATAAGCAAAATGTACTTTTTACTGAAGGGAAAACTGCCATTATTGAATTCTACTCCAATTTAAATAAATGGCTTTGGCATAATTTAAATATTTCTGCACACGAGTATAACCAGACAAATTATACCGAGTTATCAAGCAGAATATTAACTATGAGAGACCATTACAATGACACAAATATTTCTTACGGAAAAATACAAATCTTGCTAAATGACGATGCTTTAATTCTGGCTGGACATGAAGCTGTAATGGAAACATTGTATTTACATCAATTTATAGAAAAGACTCTAAAAGGTTTACAGACAACCTTGTCAACCGACAAATATCTTTTGGATACTTTATTTTCAAAAGATATAAAATTCGATACTTTATCACAAGACATGAAATCATTTTATCAAAACCGAGCTAATGAAAACACGGCCGAGAAAAAGCAAATCTTAGACACATTTATGGACGAACGTTCTTCTTTATTTAGTAAGGCAATGAACGAAAGAAATGTATTCAGAGACTTAGCAAAAAGTTACTTACAAAGATGATAACTACGCACAACATGGGTATTGCTGCAAGGTGCGGCTTGACGTTGTATCAATGGTCATTTTATCGCTATCAACATCAGCCGGGCAGGACAAGCATTGTTGGGCTTTTGTTTGTTAACTTTTACTTTTTTATCTTTATTCAACAGCAGTTCCGGGCAGGACAAGCAATGAATTCCACACCTGCAGCAATACCTGTTCGTCGTAAGCTGTAATTTTAAATTATACTCTGTGAATAAAAGAAATTTACTATTTAAATTATTGGAAGGAACAATTCTTGTTTTGATATTCTATAAGATTTTACAAATCCTTTTTAGAATTTATGCGATAGTCACGGTATCTCGAGTTGTTCATGGCAACGAATCAGTTAGGACTCAATTTCCTTATATACTGGAAGAACTTAGGATAGAACACTTAACCGACTATATCTTTGTTGTTTCATATTTAATTCTGCTGTCAACTTGGTTTTATATTAAATATATAAATGCACACACAGTTTCTCATCTGCAATTGACTTATAAACCCATTTGGGCTTTGTTTGCTTTTTTTATCCCAATTTTTAATTTAGTAGCTCCGTATAAAATAATGAACGAGTTATGGACAGTTCGGGATAAAGACATGGCAAATGATCAAAGAGGGAAAAATATAATTAAGACTTGGTGGATCTTAAGTATCCTGATTTTTGTACCATCTAGATATCTTTCTGTTCAAGCAAACCAAGCCGAAGGTCTAGAAGCATTTCTTACATTTGAGTATTACTATTTATTTTTCTATTTAGTTTCTTTGCATTACTTTTTAGAGACTAGAAAATTAATTAGAATGATTGGTGCATAAACTACAGCCAACATGGGTATTGCTGCAAGTTTTTTTCCCAGCAACGTCTCTCAACAAGCCATTAAGCAGGGCCGAGGACGTTGCGATGCTTAGAAAATTGCTTCTTAATTCTCCTCTGCTTCTTTGGCTCCAAAAATTTTAACTCATTTGCAGGCTTACAAAACCTTGACACAAATCCAACCTGCAAATCAGCTATAATCTTGCATACGCTTCTTGGGACACCTACTAATTAGGGCTTGCTCAACAACTCGGCCAGGCCAATATTTTTAAAACTCTTGTTTCTTTTTTATAGAGGATAAATTTTATCCATCCAAAAAGTTTAGAATATTTATTTACTATCAGGGACACAAGTGCCTGCCTCGTCATTGCGACGAGGTTTAGCACTAAAGCTATTGACGCAATCCACGATTCGCTGGTTTCTTTAAGTTTGGCTTTGATGT
>JACMRQ010000490.1 GCA_014376355.1 Arcicella sp.
GCGTAGAGTGGCTTGCTTGCGTGATGTGTTTCTTTGACGAATGGGTCGTTTACTAAAACGTTTTCCATTACTCTATCCATCATTTTTGAAACTACCTCTTTGATAGCCAATGCCACTCGCTCTTGTTTATTCATGGTGTTGATTTTGTTAAGACTTAAAGTTAGCCAAAAGATTGATGATGAACAAGAAACTAAACAATCAATCAAACTGGATAAAAAAATCAAATTAAATAAAACTACCCAACCATCAGGTTTTGTTGTTTTTGGGGTTTTTTGTTTAATAGCCTTATCTTTGTAAAAAAATAAAATTATGTTAGAACAATTAATCCCTTTGTTGGGAATGCGAGTTGATAGTAAAGAAATCAAAGATATTTTTACTGATTGGAATGCTATTTTCCCAAAACGGGTTACTTGCACAGTAGAGCAGCCAAATATTAAGGGAAAAGTCGAAAGAAACTGTATTAGATTATACTTTGGCAGAGGCGGAAATAGTCGGTATTTGAAACCAGTCCCAGCTTCGTGGGAGGGAGGATTTTTTGGCATATTCACAACGATTGGATTTACAAAAAAACGCAGAGGTGATATTCCTTATGACGTAGAATTTGATATGGATGCCGATGAAATAACCGAAATTTTGGGCGAACCCGTTGTTACAGATTTAGCAACTACTTGGCGTAAAAATATTTCTAATAAACATGAATTAGTGGTTTTTGACGGTATAATTGAGGGCGAACAGACTCGTACAATGAACATCAGTTTTGTGTATGAACCTGATTTATTCACGATGGAAGACTATGAACTTAAAGGATTATAGAAAAAGTTTATTGATAGGCTTAATACAAAAAACGTCCGTTGCAATGCAACGGACGTTTTTTGTATTAAGTATTCCCTGAATATAGCTGTTTTTCTAATTCTCTGCAACCTCTAACTCTCTTTGTTCAACTACTACAACTTTGTTTTTTCTAAACCATTTATCCCGAATTCGCTCGTTTATGTAATACATACAAGGTACGATTACGAGCGTTAAAATAGTTGAGAACGTTAAACCATAGATAATTGTCCACGCTAAAATATTCCAGAAAGCAGCACTGTCTGAGCCTGTATGAATGTGAGGATTTAACTCCGTAAATAATTTCACAAAGTCAATACTCAAACCAATTGCTAAAGGAACAAGTCCCAAAACGGCAGCGGCTGCTGTTAAAATTACTGGCGTTAAACGAGTGCTTCCTGCTTCTATAATGGCTTTTTTGAGTGGATAACCACGACCCATTAATTCATCCGTAAATTCTATTAAAAGGATACCATTTTTAACCACAATACCCGCTAAAGCAATAATTCCAACGCCCGACATAATTACAGAGAAACTTTGTCCGAATGCCATAAAACCTAACAATACGCCAATGAACGAAAGTAAAATCGTTACAAAGATGATGAGCGGTTTTGAGATAGAATTAAACTGGGTTGCTAATACCATGAAAATCAGAATGATAGCCGCTAATAATGCTCCCACCAAGAATGTTCCCGTTTCTTTTTGTTCTTCCTGTTCGCCTCCCATTCGGATGACGTAACCACTTGGAACACTGATTTCGTTAACCAAGGCTTGAATCTGTGGTACGATTTCGTTGGCAGTATAACCTTGAGAAACGTTTGAACTCATTGTTACAACACGTTCTTGATTTTTACGGTTAATCTGACTGAAAGTAGTTGAATAGGAGATACTTGCAATGGAATTTAATGGAACTTCACGTAACATTCCACCCATAACCATATCACGATAAACAACTTTCATTGCCAACAATTTTTCAATTTGATTACGGTCTTCCGATTTGATTCTTAATTGAATTGGATATTCATCTTTATCATCACGGAATTTAGCAATTTCAGAACCAAAAAGGGCGGTGCGTACTTCCATAGCTATTTGTGCGGAAGAAATTCCTTCTCTTTGAGCCTTGGCTTTATCTACATCAATGATAATTTCTGGTTTATTGGTAATTAAATCTGACTTCAATTTTTCAATACCTTTTATCCCCGATTTGTCAATAGCCGCTCTTACTTGCTTCTCTAATTTTGTCAAAACTTGGAAATCGTCTCCTGCAATTTCAATCGCAATGGGAGCTCCTGTTGGTGGGCCATTATTTTCTCTATCCACCGAAATTTCAGCTCCTGGAATAGGTAATGCTTTTATTTCTTTTCTGAAAATTCCTAACATTTTTTCCGTTGAAATATTTCCACGGTCAATTCCCTTCACAAAAGCAATCGTAATTTTTGATTTCTGAGGTGTTGGGGCTCTATCAGGATTAAAAGGGTCGCCCGCATTTTTACCAACATTTGAAATTACTGAGTTGATTGCTCCTTCAGCTTTTTCACGTTTGATAATGTCAAAAACTTTCTTTTCAATCACCTTCGTTACCGAATCCGTAATTTTTGCGTCCGTTCCGATGGGTAAATTATTGTAGATATACACATAATCTGGCTCTCCACTTGGAAAGAAAATTACTTTTGGTTTCACGACACCCAGAAGGAAAATCGTTAGACCGAATAAACCAAACATTGAAATTACTGCCCAAACAGGACGATAGCCCGTAATTAACCAAGAAATCAACTTTTGATAATTGTTTTTGAAAGCAGGTAAACTTTTCTCTTGGAAGGGAACAATAATTTTCGGGGTTAAAATAAAGTGATTGAAAGCGTATAAAATGGCAATTAACAAAAAGAAATTACCCAGGCCTACATTCACAAAATAGCCTAATAACGCACAGATTCCGAGAATAATCATTGGTTTTTTCAAAGAAGCAACACTAGTATCAACGGTTCCGTGTTCGTCGTGACGTTTCATAAAAGTCATGGCAAAAACGGGATTCATCACATACGCCACAATCAAAGAAGCAACCAAGGTACAAATTAATGTGATTGGTAAAAACTTCATAAATTCACCCACAATACCAGGCCAAAATAGGAGAGGGACAAAGGGCATAATCGTAGTTATTGTTCCCGATAAAACAGGAATAAATACCTCAGAAGCTGCTAATTTTACTGCTTCAATAATTGAAATATCACGATAGCGATTGAAAATACGGTGTGAATTTTCGATTACTACAATCGCATCATCCACCACAATCCCCAGACCCAAAAGAAAGGCAAAAAGTACAATGGTGTTCAACGTAAATCCTAAAAAGTACAGCGGAATAAATGCCAACAGAGCTGATAATGGTACAGAAAGTCCTACGAAAATAGCATCTTGTACGCCCATAAAAAACATTAAAACCAGTACCACGAAGATAAAACCTAAGATTACGGTATTAACCAAATCTTCAATATTTCCTTTAGTTCTTTCAGATGAATCGGCGGTAATTTTTATATCTAAACCTGATGGCAAACGAGTTTCTTTGGCTTTTGCAATTATCGCTTCGATTTTCTCAGAAGCCTCAATTAAATTTGAACCACCTCGTTTAATTACGTTCAAGGTTACAACTTTTTTATTATCCAAACGAGCAAAATCTTGTTGTTCTTCGCTACTGTCAATCACTTGAGCAACATCACCCAAACGTACCATTGCACCCGTAGATGAACGCAAGCGAATGTCTTCAATTTGAGCCATTGACTTGAATTCACCCTTTACACGAAGCGTTCTTCTAACACCATCAACATTCAACTCACCGCCTGAAACATTGACGTTTTCGCCTTGAATCGCATTTTGAATATCGTAAAAAGAAAGCCCAGCAGATTGTGCTTTATACAAATCAAGGTTAATTTGAATCTCACGGGTTAATGCCCCCACAATATCCACACGGGTTATTTGGGGTAATCCCTCAATTTCGTCTTGCAAATCTTCGGCAAAGTCTTTTAGTTTTGCTAAAGGGAAATTACCCGCCAAATTTATGTTCATGATTGGAAATTCCGAGAAATTAACGTCTTGAACTACCGGTTTTTTCGTTAAATCTTTCGGTAACTGCACAATGTCCACCTTGTCTTTCACTTTGCGAAGGGCATCTTCAACTTTCACATCAGGATTAAATTCTACAATAATAATAGAAAAATCTTGCAATGAATTTGACTTTACTCGCTTAACGCCTGAGATTGTTTTGATTTGTTTCTCAATGGGCTTGGTGATGGTGTTCTCAATATCCGTTGGTGTTGTTCCCGCATAGATTGTTTGCACAACAATTTGTGGAACTTTAATGTCTGGAAATTGCTCACGGGGCAGAATATTGTAAATCACAATACCCACAATCGTAAGGATAGTTGTAAATAAGTACACCGTTTTTTGATTAGTTGCTAACCAACCAATCATGTTATAAATGGCACCCGAGCCATGCTTTTCGTTGGTCAGTGCTTCGTTTTGGAGATTCTTATCTTTCATAGTCTTAATAATTTATAATCGTTCCATCTACCAAATCTTGATATCCTTGCGTAATCACCATTTCACCAGCCGTTAAGCCCTCGGTTATTTCGATATTTCCATTGTAAGCAACACCTGTTTTTACCTTTTTTGCCTTTGCAATTTTCTTTCCATTTTCTGTTACTGCTACATATACAAGGTCACCCGATTCAGTTTTTTGAACTATATTTTGACTGATTATCAAAGAGTTACCTTTCGATAAGTCATTAATATTAATAATCGCTACTTGGTTTGGTTTCAATGAACCTCCTAAATTTGGAATATTTGCTTCAATCGTAAAAGTTCTTGAAGCAGGGTCAATTAAACCACTTACCACCGAGATTCTTGCATTCAATTCTTTGTTGATATCAGGGAATTTAATAGTAATAGCATCACCTTTTTTAACTGAGCCTACATAAGTGTCCGAAATTTTAGCCATAATTTTCAAATCGCTAACGTTCACAATCTGAGCAATTGGCGAACCCGGCATTCCCATTTCACCTGATTTTTGAATGAGTTTCTCAACCGTTCCCGAAATTGGAGCATAAACTTTACTCATGCCCAATTGCGTGCCCATTGTATTAATTCTTTTTTCTAAAGATTCTTTATTAGCTTTAGCTTGAAGATATTGAATTTCCGTACCAATTTGTTGATCCCAAAGTGCTTTCTGTTTGTTAAAAACTGTGCTGGCTAACTCTAATTGCGTTTTTATTTCAATTAATGATTCCTTCATAACAGAATTATCAATCGTTGCTACCAATTGTCCTTTTTTAACGGCTTGTCCTTCCGTAATAAAAAGACCCGTGATTGCTCCGCCCATTTGGGGGGTCACTTGCACAATATTTTTAGAAGTTACTAAACCTTGGGCTTCCACAAAATGCTTAAAATTTTGAGGTTGAACTGCATTAACTGTTACATTAATGGGTGTAGCTTCCACTTTTTTCCCACCTCCCAACTCTTTGTCAAGGGCTTTGATTTTGGTTTCAATCTCTTTTTGCTGAGATTTTAAATTGGCTAATTCCGTCTTTTTATCAGGCTTACTGCAAGCTGATAAAAGAATAATTGATGCTAAAAATATATATGTATTTGTTTTCATTTGAATTTATTAAAATATTTTTAAAGTTTTTACTTGAAAATTTGAATCTTGAAGTTTTTTTTCAAAAAATAACTCCTGTTGTTCTTCATTACTCCACAAACAATTTTCCTAACGCTTTATTTAAATCAACTTTGGCGATTAAAGCATTATAAAAAGTAGTAAAATAGTTGGTTTGGGCTTCTTTATACGAGATTTCAGCATTAACAACCTCTAAATTTGAACCAACACCTTGTTTATATTTTATTTTAGAAACTCTCACAATTTCTTGGGCTAACTCCATATTTGCCTTTTGTTCTTGCAAAGTTTCATAAGCATTTTTCAAAGTAATTTGCCCTTGCTTTATTTGTAAATCAATCGAGTTTTCCAATAATTCAAAACTGTTTTTTACCTTCCGTAAATTATTCTGCGATTGAATAACTTTGTTTTTGCGTTGAAAACCATCAAAAATTGGAACTTGAACCGAAAGACCAAGTGAACCAGCATTGAACCACGGTTTTGTAAATAAATCAAAAAACTGTGGACGACCCGACGAGTAATTATAATTACCCGTTAATACAACCCTTGGTAAAGAAGCTACTTTCTGATTTTTCAAATCTAATTCCGCTAAACGGTCTTGGGTTTGTAAAATAGAATACTCAATACGGTTTCCATATTTTAAGTCCAATTCATTTTCAGGCAATAATTCATTAACGTTGATGTCGGCTAATTTATCTGTCAAAATAACAATGTCATTTACTTTTTTACCCATTTGAAATTTTAATAGATAATAGCTCAAATCTTGTAAACGTTCTACATTTTGTGTTTCGATTTTGAGGTTATTTCGTTGAACATCAAGGCGTTGAACGTCAATTTTTTCTACAAAACCTTGAACATTTAATGCCTTGGTGTCACGTAAAAGAGAATCCAATCTGCCCATGTTGAGTATTAATAATTTTAGGCGTTCCTCATTTACCAAAATTGAGTAATAAGCCTTCGTAACATTTTCAGCAGATTGTTGCTTGGTTTGAATAAGTGCTTTTTTCGATAATTCTTTATATACATCAGCCGCTTTCAAACCCAATAAATAGGAACCGTCAAACAAAATTTGACTCAAACCAATCCCTGCCTGACCAGCATTTCTTACGCCAAATTCAGCGGCAATTACATCGCCTTCTGCCGCTTTTGGGTCGAAGGTTTTAGCAGGAATAAATACTTTTTGGATAATTAAGTTGTTTGTATATCCGAAATTGCCATTCACTTGAGGCAGCCCAATCCCCTTAATTTCATTCACCCTTGCCTCAGCGTTCAAAATATCCAACTGTGCATTTTTGATATTAATATGATTCTTAACAGCATACTCAACGGCTTCTTTAAGTGAGAAGTTTTGTTGAGAAAATGAAAGATTTGAGGCAAGTAATAGGCTGAAAAATAGCCATTTACTTAATAATTTTGTTTTCATGATTCAATTTTTTTTATTTAATTTTATTTTCGGTTTAGTGTGTAACTTATCTTTTCGCAAGCATCAAACTTGAAATTATTGTTTTTTATCAGTGTCTAATTGTAGATATTCTTGATAAACTTCTAATCCTTTGGTTGTCAAAATTCCTCTGATAAAATGGTCGAGCATGGTCAGTTCAACTTCAATTAATGAAAATTTATTAGGGGGAAATAAATGAGGATCGAAACCCATTTCAATTTGCTCCATTCGCATTCTTACCAAAATATCTACCCTTATATCAGCTCTAAAAAAACCTTGTTCAATTCCTTCCAAAAGTTCTTTTCTGATAGACTCATGAATGAAATTTTGCTTATGTTCTTGAAAAAGAAGCCATGTTTTAGGGTGGTATTTTTTAATATCAAAAAAAGCAGATGGATTTATTTCCGCAAAAGCTTTTTTGATGATTTCCATGGATTTCACTGTCTTTTCAATGACATTTTTAGAAATGTTACATAAATTGTCCCATTCACATTTGTCTTGTAATATTTCGCCTATCATCAACTGATGAACAATGGCATCTTTATCTTCAAAATGTTGATAAATTGTTTTTTTTGAGATTCCTAATTCGCTCGCTATATCATCCATTGTTACGGATTTTACACCATATCTAAAAAATTGTTCACGTGCTTTCGCTATTATTCTTTCCTTAATTTCCATTTCAGATTTATAAAATATTATGGGTTAGGATTTTAATACATTGATTAAAATAAACTTTTGAAACAAAAAAAGTTTCCAAATACAAAACTAAGGAAACTTTAAATATGTTCAAAGTTTTTAGCACTTTTTTTATAAATTTAATATTGAGGTATTTTTGTGTAAATATAAAAAAGTGTGTATTCTCGATTTTTAAGCTAATTATATAATTATTTCTTTAAATAATTATATAATATTTTTGCATTATTTAAAGAAATTAAAAATATGTCAAATTTTAAATTATAAAATTTTCAGTATTTCAGCGTACAAGTCTATCCAAACGCTTTGTTATTTCCGTTCAAATTATAGAAATAAAAAACGCTCAAACAAAAGTCTGAGCGTTTTTTATTAAAACTGCCAAATGAATATTAATCTATTTTATTTTGGTTTAATTCCACAAATTTTACTTTGTATGTGTTACCTAAATTTTTACCTTTGTAAATATGAAAACCTTTCGCAAAGTGCTGATATACATCGTTTTAATCTTTGTTTTACTCATTGCAGTAGCCATTATATTTCAAGAAAAATTTCTTTTCAGAAATACAAAAATACCTATGAATTATCAATATGAATTTAAAGAAATTTTTGAGGAAATGTGGTTTGAACCCGAAGTAAATGTTAAAATAAATGCCTTATATTTCAAAACGGATTCTACGAAAAGAAAGGGATTAATTGTGTATTTTCATAATA
>JACMRQ010000491.1 GCA_014376355.1 Arcicella sp.
AACTTAGAAAAAAACAAAACTTCTATTCGTAATAAATGGGATGAAATTAAAGTCAAAATAGATAATCATGAAAATAGATTTACGTGGATAAAATTCAATAAGATGGATAAAGAAGGCTTTGAAAAAATCTTCAATTCTGTTGCTATTTTACAAAAACAAATAGCTGATAATGAGTTAATGATTAAAAGTTTGGGCTTACGATTTGAGCAAGAGATGCAATTAAAAATTAAAGATATTGATACGCCTCTAATGAATTTGCAAAATGAGATTTCTGGTTTGAAAATAACGGTTGAAACACTAACTAAACAACTGCGTAAGGTACAAATATCTGATTATGAAAATCAATTGAAAGAAGAGGTTTTAACAGAAATTAAAAACCTAAAAACGCAATACGAAACGATAAAAACGGATTTTGAAATTACGCAGAAAAAAGTTTTAGATTTTGACCAAGAAAAAAGTGCTATTTTAGGGAGTCAGCAAACCTTATCTGATGTTCTGAATGATGCTCAAAAAGAACTAACCGAAATTCAGCAAAAAATTGATAATCTGTTAGTTACCAATACTTTTGAATCAGAAAATTGGGTGCTTGAAATGCTCAATCAGAATTTAGATATTGATACTGAACGAAAATTAATTGATGATTTTAAAAGTAATTTGAAGAATACAGAGGAACAATTACAAATTCTTCGGAAAGACTATGGAAATCATACTTACGATATTGTAAAGCATAAAGAAGTAATGCTGAAAATTAAGGAAATTGAGGAAAAACTAAACTTTCAACGCTCGGAAGAAGGTAGAATTGGGAGTCTTTTGAAAAAAGCACAGGAGGATTTGGCGAAGAAAATAAACCTCTTGAAAGAGCAAGAAAATTTAGAGATTCGGGAGAAACATTTGGGTGATTTGGCAACTCTTTTCAGAGGAAATGGCTTTGTAGATTTTGTGTCGAGTGTACATTTGCAGAATTTATGCAACAATGCCAATGGTCGTTTCCACAAAATGACTCGCCAACAATTGCATTTAGAATTGGGTAACGACAATAGTTTTTGGGTTCGTGATGTGCTTAACGGAGGACGTTCTCGCTTACTAAAAACGCTTTCGGGTGGACAGAAATTTCAAGCGGCTTTGTCCTTGGCTTTGGCTTTGGCAGATAATATTCATACGCTCACTGAGTCTAAACACAACTTTTTCTTTTTAGATGAAGGTTTTGGTTCATTAGATAGAGAGTCTTTACAAGTGGTTTTTGAGACCTTGAAATCTTTAAGAAAAGAGAATAGAATCGTAGGAATAATTTCTCACGTAGAGGATTTACAACAAGAAATTGATAGATACTTAATGGTGAAAAATGATGAGGAACTGGGAAGTGTTATTTCAATGAACAATTAATGTTCAACTATGATTAATATGGGATTGAACGCTGGTAGAATTTTGAACCCTACCAGCGTTAGCCCAAATTCTAATTCCCCGTATAAGTTGTTGAAGAACCATAATTAACTGTGAGAAATTAAATAGGGTTATATTTTTGATTATCAATAACTTATGATAAAATACGCATGATTTAATAGCCCGAATTGACTGTTAATTATTCACTGTTAATTGTTAATTGACCAGCCCTACTTCACCTCAAAAACTCCTTCTCCAATCCTATAACCTTCAGCATAAAGTTCGATAATATGTTTACCTTCTCTGTAAGGTAACCCTCGGCTATAAACAAATTCAACTGATTGATGAGAGTTATCAAATGAAATTTTCT
>JACMRQ010000492.1 GCA_014376355.1 Arcicella sp.
CAAAAATTTGATTTTATAATTTTAGATAATCCTTTTGATAATCTTGACATTGCTACTCGTGAAAATTTGAAAACGAGGTTCTGTGAGGCATCTGAAAAGACTATTTTTATCCAATTAGTGCATCGAGAACATGATTTACTGCCTTTTATTGAACATATTATTACAGTTGATAATAAGCACAATTTCATTCTCCAACCTGATAAACAGGCATTTCTTCGAGCGTATCATCTTTCACAAGAGAATCATTTTGTTGGCAAAATTCCTCCGCCTTTGCGTTTGTATGAGAATGTGCAGCACGAATTGATAAAATTTCAAAATGTTCAGGTTTACTATAATGAAAAACCTATTTTGCAAGACATCACTTGGACAATTCGGAAGGGTGAATTTTGGCATTTAAGGGGTCCTAATGGGTCAGGAAAAACAACCATTTTATCGATGATTACGGGTGATAATCCCAAAGGCTACGGACAAAATCTAACCCTTTTTGGCATAAAAAAAGGTAGTGGTGAGAGCGTTTGGACGATTAAAGAAAATATTGGATATGTTACGCCCAGCATGACAGATTTATTTAGCACGAGGCATACGCTGGAACAAATGTTAATTTCTGGATTCCATGATTCCATTGGATTATATGTATATCCAACTGATTCACAAGCAGACACAGCTCATTCTTGGTTGAAATTAATTGAAATGGAAGACCTTAGTAATAAGCTATTTTATCTGCTTTCGGCCGGACAACAACGGATGGCTTTGGTAATTCGGGCAATGATAAAGCATCCTCCTCTATTGATTTTGGATGAACCCATCGCTGGGCTCGATGATTACCATAGCTTATTAGTAGTTTCGTTGATTAATAAAATTGCGGATGAAAGTAATACTTCCATTTTATACGTTTCACACCAAGAGGAAAAAGGTCTTTTCCCAAAACAAATATTTGAATTAATTCCCACCGAAAATGGGTCGATTGGAAGGATTTTGGAATAAAATATTATTCAATCTATCTCTTTTCAATTCTTATCTGAGCAACTATGCAATAAAGGACAATTCCAATTTTAGATTAAATTTATCAATGGACAAGGTGATAAAGTAAATATTTTCTTCTCAGATTGTTTATCTTTGTGACTTTGAAATTTCATAAACCCCAATAGGGGACTTCTAAATAATAAAATGGCAGTAGATGTATTGTTAGGTTTGCAGTGGGGAGACGAAGGTAAGGGTAAAATTGTTGATGTTTTAGCCCCTAAATATCAAGTAGTAGCCCGTTTTCAAGGTGGTCCAAATGCTGGACATACCCTCGAATTTGACGGTTTTAAGCACGTTTTGCACCAAATTCCATCGGGAATTTTTCGTTCGGAAGTTCAAAATATTATTGGTAATGGCGTAGTGCTTGACCCTATCATTTTCAAAAAAGAAATTGATGGATTAGCAAAATACAACCTCAATATTCTCGAAAACTTAGAGATTTCTAAAAAGGCCTCTATCATCCTTCCAACGCACCGTTTATTGGATGCGTGTTACGAAAAAGCAAAAGGTGATGCTAAAATTGGTTCGACTTTGAAAGGAATTGGACCAAC
>JACMRQ010000062.1 GCA_014376355.1 Arcicella sp.
AAAATAT
Source organism: Arcicella sp. (assembly GCA_014376355.1). Lineage (GTDB taxonomy): Bacteria > Bacteroidota > Bacteroidia > Cytophagales > Spirosomataceae > Arcicella. The sequence continues at coordinate 8 of JACMRQ010000062.1, forward strand.
CGCCTTCACTTATTTTATCGCCTACTTTTTTAAGCCAGGTTGCTACGGTTCCTTCTGTCATTGTATCGCTCAAACGCGGCATTGTGATTACTGTTGCCATAATTATAATCTGTGAGGAATAAATGGATAATTTTCTTGTTCGTAAACCATATCATACAGTTGTTGTATTTCTGGAAATGGAGATTCTTCGGCGAATTTAACACATTCTTCTACCAGGTTTTTCACTCGTTCGTCGATAGCTGTAATTTCTTCATCAGTTGCATATTTTTGCTCTTTTATTACGTCTAAAACCTGCGTAATCGGATCAATTTTTTTATATTCTTCCACTTCATCTTTTGTTCTGTACAACTGAGCATCAGACATTGAGTGCCCTCTGTAACGGTAAGTTTTCATTTCTAAAAATGTTGGTCCGTCGCCTCGTCTGGCTCTTTCAATTGCTTCGTGCATTGCTTCGGCAACTTTCACAGGATTCATTCCGTCTACAGGTCCGCAAGGCATTTCATAACCTAAACCTAATTTCCAGATATCGGTATGGTTTGCTGTTCTTTCAACCGAAGTTCCCATCGCATAACCATTATTTTCAACAATAAAAACCACGGGTAATTTCCATAACATCGCCATATTAAATGTTTCGTGCAAAGATCCCTGACGTGCTGCTCCATCTCCAAAATAGGTTAATGTCACGCCATCACGCCCAAAATATTTATCTGCAAATGCCATTCCGGCACCAACCGGAATTTGTGCGCCAACAATTCCGTGTCCGCCAAAAAAACCTTTTTCTTTAGAAAATATGTGCATTGAACCACCCATTCCTTTAGAAGTTCCAGTAACTTTTCCTAACAATTCTGCCATTACAGCTTTTGGATCAACACCCATTCCAATTGGCTGAACGTGATTTCTATAGGCAGTAATCATTTTGTCTTTTCCAAGTTCCATTGCGTGCAATGCGCCAGCTAAAACTGCTTCCTGACCATTGTATAAATGAAGAAACCCTCTTACTTTTTGTTGTATGTAAAGTGCTGCTAATTTATCTTCAAATTTTCTCCAAAGCAGCATATCTTCATACCACTTTAAATAGACTTCTTTTGTTACTTCTTTCATTTTTTTTTTGCTAAATTGTTTTAAGATGTAGATTTCCTGACGCAAAATATTGACCTCACACAAGTTTGCGAAATGCAAAAATAAGACATTCCGAGTAAGAAGTAAAATTTATATAAGAATTTTTATGTTTTTTACAAGAAGTTTTTATCAAACATAAAAGGCAATAAATTTCTGAGTGAATCTGATTTATAAATTGAACCAGTTTCACCCATAAAATAAATTTCAATAGGTGTTTCTTGTTTAATTTCATATTCTGCAATCGCTTGTCTACATGCACCGCAAGGTGGTATTGGCGCAACGGTTTTATTGGTTTCTGAAGCAGCAGTAATTGCCATTTTAAGGATTTTTACATCTGGATAAACAGCACCAGCCTGAAAAACGGCTACTCTTTCGGCACAAAGTCCTGATGGGTAAGCTGCATTTTCCTGGTTTGAGCCTAAAACAATTTTTCCGTTATCTAAAAATAAAGCTGCTCCAACCTTAAATTTTGAATAAGGAGCATAAGCATTTTTTCTGACAGCAATTGCTTGTTCCATAAGATTTTGAATATCCATGGGTAAATATTCAAAGTTTTCAAAAACGCTGAACTGAGTGGTAATTGTAATTTTTTTATTCATATAATAAGGAAAAAAAATCCAAATTTCTAACAGGAAATTTGGATTGTTATTTAATTTATAATTTAATTAATTTTCATCGTATTTGTCTCCAAAATTAAATGTGAGTGAAAAACGAAGGGTATTTTCTAACGGATTTTTAACTTTAGAAGCTGAAAATAAATAAGATACATCTACTTTGACAACGTTATATTTAAAACCAGCTCCGAGGGAGAAAAATTGTCTGGCACCTTTTACAGGGCTTTCATGAAAATAGCCTAATCTCATAGCGAAAGAATCCTGGTATAAATATTCAGAACCTATTGAATAAGTAAATTCTTTTAATTCTTCACTAAAACCGCCTGGCGCATCAGTAAATGATTGAAAAATTCCTTGAGTCCAGCCAATTTTTTTGTAAGCAATATTTGCAGCATCAATTCCATCTTCATATGGGTCCAATGTATCTCCATCACCATTTAAATCAATTGGTTTTGGGTCTTGTGGTGTTGGAACTAATAATTTTGCTACTTCTAAATTAAGAGAAACTTTGTTATAATCATCAAAAATAAAATCAAAACCTGTTCCTAATCTCATTTGTGAAGGAAGAAAATTGGCTCCTCCAATATCTGTAGCTATAGAATTATCGTAGTTGATTTTTGGACCAAGATTTTGAAAGTTAAATCCCCATCTCCATCTTCCGTTAAAGTCGTTGTAGGCAATTTCTTCCGACTGATAAAAACCTGCTACATCAAACGCAAAGGAAGTTGCTGGTTTTGAACTATTATATTCATCAGGAATTCTTAATTGAGAACGAATATATCTTCCTGCTACAGCCATAGAAAATCGCTCACTAAGCTTTAGCGAATAGGATCCGTCTAATGCAAATTCGTTTGGTGAAACATCTACTGATTTTTCATCAGGCTCTCCTGTTTTTCTAGTTTCAATAACTCCTAACCCAAAATATCGAAGGCCAACTGCGAATGCACTTCTTTCATTAATTCTGTTGTAATAGGTAATCTGACCTAAATTAATGTCGTTGACCAAATCTGCTAAATAAGGTGTGTAACTTGCTGAAAATCCTTGTTTGTCTAATGCAAAAGCATATTTTGCTGGGTTGTATTGTTGAGAATAAGCATCTGAAGAAGTGGCTACACCCTGGTCGGCCATACCAGCAGAACGGGCATCAGCAGCAATTAACAAAAACGGTACGCCGGTCGTAATTACATGTTGAGGCTGAGCATAAGTGCATTGAATTATAAAAAGTGTAATTAATATTAATTGTATTTTTTTCATTCTGAATTTTAAAATTATATTAAACAAA
>JACMRQ010000493.1 GCA_014376355.1 Arcicella sp.
AAATAAAAAAAATCCCACTAATACATTAATTATACAATAATATAACTCAAAAAAACTACACCAATAATTATGTTTAAATTACAATCATTCTTGATTTATTTTTTCATCTGTTCCTCATTTTGTTCATTTTCTCAACGAAAATTTAAACGCTTCAACCTCGTTGACGGTTTTTCAATTATTCCAAAAATTGGTTTTTCAAGCGTCTTAGGTGAATTGGGATATATTTTTTCAATTAAACCTGTGTACGAAGGAAATATTGAAAAAGGAATTTCTGAAAGAATCAACATAGGTGTTCAAATTATTGGAGGAACATTAGCAGGGTCAGAAAATCAGACGTATTTTTCACGATTTGAAAATAATTTTTTTCAAATTCAAACTGTTGGAATAGTTAATATTTCAAGATATTTGAATGATTCCCATGAGAAAAATAATTTAGAATTCAAATTATATGCTGGACTGGGCTTAATTTGGTTTCATACGGACGTGTTTGATATAAAATCAGGAGCTTTTTTGAGAACTACAGCGGATGGTAATACAAAACATACTGCCTATTTTCAAAAATCAGGTAATGGAATCGGAGATGCCGGAATTTATTATACTCGTGAATCAGTTATCCCTTTTGGTTTTAGAGTTGATAGTAAAGTAAACGATAATCTCGGATTTATGTTTAATTTGGGGTATAATTGGGTGTATAATGATAAATTAGATGGCACAACCCCCTATAATTTAATAAATCCAAATATTATTGGTGGAGTTAATTCATACAGCGATACGGCTAATGACGGATGGATTAATTTATCGGTTGGACTAAAATACACTTTTTCTCTTAATAGAACAGAGAATCAACGTGGTGTATAAATACCAAAAAAGCCTTCAAATCTTAAACTTGAAGGCTTTTTTTAATATTTACACACTAAAATTATTATCTACGTGCATAACGCTTTCCTTTTGCAGTTCTGATTTGTCTCATTCTTTCTTCTAATTCAGCAATTACACGAGTTGAATTCTCTTTACTCGTTTCGTAAGTCTCATTTAGCGATTTATAAGATGCTTGAAGTTTATTGTAATCATCCAATAAACGATTATACTTTATACCCAAAGACTCAAATGTTTCTTTGCTATCTTCTTGGCATTTTACGTAATCTTCACTCTTTTTCTTAAATTGACTCTCTAAACTAAAGCGAAAACTGCTTAATTCAGCATTTTCTTGACGTTCTTTTAGAACTTGACTTTCTAAACGACGAACTTGATCTTGAATTTCTGTTACTTTTTTAATGTCAGTACAACCCGACAATGTAATTGAAATTGCCGATGCGATGATTAACAAACTTTTTTTCATGTGATATTGTGGATTGATAGATAACTTATGAAAATCAAAAATGACACCAAAAGTTATGCTTTCATTAAAAGTGGAATAATTAGCGGCGGAAAATGATTGTATAAATTCAATAAGGATTGACTAGGGAACAAATTTACTTATATTTTTCATTCTGTAAAAGAATACTAAACTTTTTTATTAAAAACCTTGATTGAATAGATTTCTTAATTAATTTTGCCTTAAATCTATCTGTTTAATAGAGTATTAATAAAAGTGAAACGTATTGTGTAAAATTGCTGTTTTAATTTGACAACAATCCAAGGTTAATATTTATTTAATATTAATCAAAATTATAAGTAAAGCCATGCAAAGTTTTAGAACTGAACTTGAAAATCCACTTGTCGAGAAAGACATTATAGATTTAGCTCGTAAAATAGAATTATTTCGTGAAGGAAAAATTCACGAGGAAAAATTTCGTAGTCTTCGTTTGGCTCGTGGCGTATATGGGCAACGTCAGCAAGGAGTTCAAATGGTTCGAATAAAATTGCCGTATGGTAAAATGACTTTCAAACAGTGGAAGCGAATGGCGGATATCTCAGATGAATATTCCACTGGAAATTTACATTTAACGACTCGTCAAGATATTCAGATTCATTTTGTTTCTTTGGATAGAACGCCAGAATTATGGGCAAAATTGGAAGAAGATGATATTACGCTTCGTGAAGCCTGTGGAAATACTGTACGGAATGTAACTGCGTCACCTTCAGCGGGTATTGACCCAAAAGAACCGTTTGATATTGCTCCTTATGCAGATGCAACTTTTCGTTATTTTTTACGGAATCCAATTTGTCAGGAAATGGGTAGAAAGTTTAAAATTGCTTTCTCGAATACGGATGAAGATACAGCTTTGACGTATATGCACGATATGGGTTTTATTCCTAAAATTCAAGATGGCAAACGTGGTTTCAAAGTTGTTGTTGGTGGTGGTTTAGGAGCTCAACCTTTATTAGCTCAAGTCGGCTATGAATTTTTATCGGAAGACCAAATTATTCCTTATTTAGAAGCTACTTTGAGGGTTTTTGATCGTCATGGAGAACGTAATTCACGCCACAAGGCACGTATTAAATATTTAATTCAAAAGGTTGGTTTTGAGGAACTTACTAAATTAATTGAAGAAGAAAGAATAGCTTTGAAAAATCAATCGGTTCAGTTTGATACTACTTTTGGTAAATGGTCGGTTTCTGAGGAAGAAATGCCATCAAAAATAGATGAAAACTTGGTGGAGTCAACAACAGCTTTCGAATTGTGGAAGGCAACCAATACTTTTGAGCAAAAACAAGAAGGTTTTTATGGAGTTTATGTAAGAATTTTGAATGGAAATATTCACTCAACAACTTCACGTTCTTTGATTGAACAATTGGAAGGATATATTGGGGATGATGTGCGGGTTACAATCAATCAAGGCTTGATGTTGAAGTTTGTTCCAGAAACTAATTTGCAATACGTTTATGCGGTTTTGGCAGCGCACGATTTAGCGGCAGCAGGAGCAAATTCAATGGCAAACATTACGGCCTGTCCTGGAACTGACACTTGTAATTTAGCAATTTCTGATAGTACAAATATTACTTCAAAGTTAGAATCTGTTATCACTGAAGATTTTCCTGAATTGATTCATAATAACGAAATTAAAATTAAGATTTCGGGATGTATGAATTCATGTGGACAACATGGTATGGCAAATATTGGTTTTCATGGTTCATCTCTGAAAGCCGCTGATAAGCGTGTCTTACCCGCTTTACAGGTTCTTTTGGGTGGTGGAACGCTTGGAGATGGTTTAGGTCGGGTAGCAGATAAGGTTATCAAAGTTCCTTCAAAAAGAGGTCCAGAAGTATTGAGAGTGGTTTTAAATAATTATGAAGAAAACGCCAACGAAGGCGAATATTTTAATGATTATTATGACCGTCGAGGTGAAAAATATTTTTATACTTTGTTGAAACCAGTTGCGGATTTATCGACCTTGAAAGATGATGATTTTATTGATTGGGGTGGTACAGAACAATTCAAAACTGAAATTGGTGTTGGTGAATGTGCCAGTGTAATTATTGATTTAGTGGCAACTTTATTGATGGAATCGGAGGAGAAATTTGATTGGACAAAGGCAGCTTATGAGGAAAATCGTTTTGCAGATGCTATCTATCATGCATATAGTGTGTTTGTGAGTGCAGCAAAGGCTTTGCTATTAGATAAATCGGTGAGTGCTTCGACGCAAAGCGGAGTTATTGATAAGTTTCAAGAAAATTTTGTAATAACGGGTGATATTTCGTTAGGTGGTAAAACATTCCAGGAGATGGTTTTACAAATTAATAAAAATGAGCCTTCAAAGGCATTTGCGGAATCGTATATTGCAGATGCTCAAGTATTTTTAAGTTTGGCGAAGGTATTTCGTGAAGAATTAATTAGTGCATAAATTTAGTTAAAAGTTGATGAATTGAAAGTTAAGTTACTTAAAAAATATTTACTTTTAATTCATCAACTCATTTAAAATGAATAATTTAGAAAACTTTAATACTTTAGATCCCAGACCGAAACTAACCGTTGTGGGTGCTGGACCTGGTGATCCAGATTTGATTACAGTTAAATCAATTAAGGCTTTAAAAAGTGCAAATGTAGTACTTTATGATGCTTTAATATCAGAAGAATTACTGGATTATTGTCAATCAGCTTGCGAGAAAATATATGTAGGAAAACGCCCAGGAGAAAGTCATTCACAGGATACTATCAATTTTATGATTGTTGAAAAAGCGTATATGTATGGTCATGTTGTACGTTTGAAAGGGGGAGATCCATTTATATTTGGGCGTGGAATGGAAGAAATTGAATATGCCAAAAAATTTGGTTTAGAAACAGCTTACATTCCTGGGGTTTCATCGTCAGTTGCAGCAGCGGGTTACGCAGGCATCCCATTGACTACAAGAGGGGTGAGTGAAAGTTTTTGGGTAATTACAGGGACAAAAACGGATGGCTCGCTTTCAGAAGATTTGAGAATTGCTTTGCAGACAACGGCTACGATTGTAGTTTTGATGGGAATGAGAAAATTAGCCCAAATTTCGGATATTTGTGAATCTTTGGGTAAAGGGAATTTACCAGTAGCTATTATTCAACACGGAACAACAGAAAATCAAAAAATAGGAGTGGGTTTTGCGAAGGATTTGAAAATAATTGCAGAGCAAAATGATTTATCAAATCCTGCGGTCATTGTGTTGGGGGAAGTAGTGAAATATGCCAATTTAGAAGAAATTAATAAAAAAGTAGAAACTTTCAATTAATAAGTCTCTAAATATTGAAGCAATATTATTATTTGAATATTCCCATGGGGTCAGTTTGTTTGACGATAAGTTCTTGCACGAATGACGTGTCGACAAAGGAAATATCTAATAATCTACATTTATGCAAATATTCCCAAGCCTTTTCGTAATGTTCTAATTGGTATTCTGCAATGGAAAATTTGAGCCAACCATTGGCATTTGTACCATCAATTTGAAGCGATTTTTCTAGTAATCTTAGGGCATCATCAATATCATCACAATTCTTTTTTTCTTTGTAACAAGCCAACTGAACGGTTGCAATATCAACCATCAAAATAGAATTATCGGGAGATAATTCTAAACCTTTGCGAAGCAATTTAGTAGATTCCTCATATTTCCCCTTTTGGTAACTGATTGAACCTAAGCCCCAATACGCATCAAAACTATCTTGATTTAAGAGAAAGCAAAGGTTAAAACGGTAGGTTGCCGTATCTAAGAGTCCTTCATTTAAGTATTCCCAGCCTCTATCAGCAAAGAATTTACTGGCATCAAAACGGTCTTTAAAATTCTTATTGCATTGAATTAAAAACTCTGAAGCGTTTAGTATTTGCTCATCAGCTTTTTTCTTACTACCAAACAATGGAAGATATTTAATATCTTGATAATCGGTATTTAGTGCTTCTTTTTTCGACAATTCCTTACTACTCGCTAAAGGAATAAGAGACGCTTGAGCGAAAGAAAGAAAACTCGAAGAAAGCACGAAAAGATAAATGATAGATTTCATATAAATTGGTAACCAATCAAAATTTTTAACAAAAACACTAAAAATAACAGGTGTGAATAATGTAAAATATTTTAAATATTGTGTAATACTTCCTGTTTAAAGATTTCACAAATTTGCACACGATTTGATAGTATTTGTTTTTTCTAAAATGTTCGTTAATACTTAACACACGTTATTTCAATAGTAATGTTAAAATAACGCTAAAGCTATTATTATTATTGTTTTTGGCATTCCAAGCCCATAAAATTATGTGTTAAATAGTTAATTGTCAATTAAAATATAAACTATTTGAGATTTATAATCATGGCATTGTCTTTGTGAAATATTTATTAAAGATTAGTGTAAGGTATTAAAAAATTAATTGATTATCTATCAATTTCATTACCCAAATAAAGCATTAAATTAACATATCTATAAAATAATATGAATACTGTCCGTGCCTCTAAAGAAAAAAGTCGCAACTTGATATCACGAGGATTTTTAAATTCAATCTTCTATACATTGCCTTTTGGGATGTTTTTGACTGCGTGTAATTGTATGTTTGAATCAGTAAGAAGTTACTATTTTGATTGGTGGATTGTGGCGTTGCCAACTATTTCCGTTTGGGTTCTTGGGAGTTTATACGAAACGTTTTGGGTTTATGACAGAAGCGATTTTTTTTCGAAAAGAGAAAAATCTTTTTTGTTTAAAGAGAGGGAGAATATAACCTCAAATAATAATTTAGCTACGACTTAATCGGTAAATACAAAATTTTTCTTAACATAAAAGGCTTTTCTTGAACATTGAAGAAAGGTCTTTTCTGTTAAGAAAGTTTTATAACATTTTTAAAATCAAAGCTCCTAAGACTGCTCCTCCAATAGGACCTGCTACTGGAATCCATGAATATGACCAATCAGACGAGCCTTTTCCTGAAATTGGCAGAATAGCATGAGCAATTCTGGGTCCTAAATCACGAGCAGGGTTAATGGCATAACCCGTTGAACCGCCTAATGATAAACCAACTGCCCAAACTAAAATTCCAACAGTGAAAGGTCCAAGTCCCGTTGTGACTGAACTAAAAGAACCTAAAGCAATAATTGCCAAACCTGTTGCTAAAAACTCCGCCATGAAATTGGCAAATGGATTTCTGATGGCAGGAGCAGTGCAATAACAGGCTAATTTTAGTCCTTTGTCTTCCGTAATTGCCCAATGAGGATAATATTGAATCCATACTAAAGTTGAACCTAAAATTGCTCCTAATATTTGAGCCAAAATAAATTCGCCAGCGTTACTCCAATCACCTGATTTAATGGCCTCTGCTACAGTTACGGCAGGATTAAGATGAGCGGCGGGACTACCAAATTTTGTGGATACGTAAATTCCCATTGTTACTGCAAATGCCCAACCTGCTGTGATAACAATCCAGCCACTGCCTTCGCCTTTCGAACCTTTCAATAACACATTGGAAACTACTCCATTACCAAGATAAACTAAAACGACAGTACCGACAAGCTCGCCAAGAAATGTTGATGACATATTTTCAAGTGGTTTAATTGTTTTTTGTAAAGAAACTATTGCACAAATTAAAGCAAAAGATTGTTAAATAACTATATATTTGACTGGATAGCTTTAATGTTTGTTCTCAGTTGTTGTTGATTAGCTAATATTACTGTGCAATAATTAACATCACTAAAAGTTATGATATACAGGAAATTTATCTAAACTCTTATTCCTATGTTTTATTAGAGGAGAAATAGCCGTATTTTTGAATAGATAAAAGCAAATCTGAAATTAAAATTATGCGAGAAGATTATTTGAAAGGTGATACAGAAATCCTTTCTACTGTAGAAAAAGAGATAGAACGAGCTTTACGTCCCTTATCGTTTCAAGATTTTGCGGGGCAGGATAAAATATTAGAAAATTTAAAGGTTTTCGTAACTGCCGCTCGCCAGCGAGAAGAAGCTCTCGACCATGTGCTTCTGCATGGACCTCCTGGGTTAGGAAAAACTACGCTATCAAATATTGTGGCAAATGAATTGAAAACAAATATTAAAATTACTTCGGGGCCAGTATTGGATAAGCCCTCTGATTTGGCGGGACTTTTAACCAATCTTCAACCTTTTGATGTCTTGTTTATTGATGAAATTCACCGATTGAATCCCATCGTTGAGGAATATTTATATTCGGCAATGGAAGATTATAAGATTGATATTTTGTTGGATTCGGGACCAAATGCAAGGAGTGTGCAGATTTCTTTGAATCCCTTCACACTCATTGGAGCAACCACACGGGCGGGTATGCTTACTTCGCCTTTGAGGGCGAGGTTTGGGATTAATTGTCGTTTGGAATATTACGATGCTAAGCTACTAACATCCATCGTGAAGCGTTCTTGCGAAATTTTAAAAACGCCTATTAATGATGATGCCGCCTATGAAATTGCAAGAAGAAGCCGTGGAACTCCCCGTATTGCTAATAATCTTTTACGAAGAACTCGTGATTTTGCACAAGTAAAAGGTGATGGTAAAATTACGGTAGAAATTGCAGAAATGGCTCTATTGGCTTTAGACGTGGATAAAAATGGATTGGATGAGATGGATATTCGCATCTTGACGACTATAGTTGAGAAGTTTAAAGGGGGACCCGTAGGACTTACTACCATTGCAACGGCTTGTGGCGAAGAGGCAGAAACGATTGAAGAAGTTTATGAGCCTTTTTTAATTCAAGAAGGATTTTTGAAACGAACCTCCAGAGGGCGTGAAGCAACTGAGCGAGCATATATACATTTGGGAATTGTGCCAAAGTATCGAGCAGAGCAGTTATTTTAAGGAATATTGTGAAAAATAATCTGTTTTAGATAACATTCTTTAAACAAAAATGAAATACTTCAAGTATTTTATTTTTGTTTAAAGAAGTTTGCACGATTTGTGAGTATCATACTGCTAACTCATAATTAATGTTACAACAACCCAGACACTTTTTCAAAATACCTTCCAAAATTAAACCTTGAATATCTTAAAGGATAGCATGGATGGAAGATACTTTTTGTTTTTGTTTAGGTTAAAAAGTGCTTCCCTTTTCAATATAGTTCATAGCTATACAATTTTAGAAAAAAGCAAAATAAAAACACTTTATATGTGATGTATAGAGGGGTTTTGTTACTATTTATTGGTAACCATTGACTAAGTAAAAATTACCTCTCTAACTTCTTTTGTAGTTTGTTGAGCTTGTTGTTGGTATGATCTAAAAAATGGTGTCACTTCCAAAACTAAATCAAGAGCGTTGTCACTTTCAGAGTTATTGAGTTTTAATTCCATACCCGTATCAATTAGATCAATGTCATAGGTGGGTAAAGTATCAATTTTTGATTTGTCAATGAAAAACCATTATTGCTAAAATGGCAATTCGTAGCGGTAAAATTTGATAAAATGTATAGAAACTTTCTAAACACACTTTAGGTTCTTAAAGAAAGTAATTACACACAATGACAAAAATACCCATTTCTGTACTGGAATTAGCGACTGTGGTGGAAGGAGGAAATCACAGTACTACTATATTAAATACTGTTGAAATTGCCAGGCACACCGAATCTTTAGGTTACAAGCGTTTCTGGATGGCAGAACATCATAATATGGAATACATTGCCAGTTCTGCTACTTCAATTTTGATAGGTCATATTGCTGGAAAAACAAATACTATTCGGGTAGGTTCGGGCGGGATAATGTTACCAAATCATAGTCCTTTAGTGATTGCTGAACAGTTTGGTACTTTAGAAACCATTTATCCAAATAGAATAGATTTAGGATTAGGTCGAGCCCCTGGTTCTGACCAACCCACGGCAATCGCTTTAAGGAGAAATAATATTGACAATGCCCAACATTTTCCCGCTGATGTTAGACAACTACAAAGATATTTTAGCACTAAAAATCGAACTGCTCAAGTAAGAGCATTCCCAGGTGAAGGGCTTAAAATTCCGCTTTGGATTTTAGGTTCCAGTACTGACAGTGCCTATTTAGCGGCAGAAATGGGGCTTCCTTATGCTTTTGCTTCGCATTTTGCTCCAGCTCAATTTCGAGCTGCTATCAAAATTTATCGTGATAATTTTAAATCTTCTGCTGTTTTGGAGCAACCTTACGTGATGGCTTGCGTAAATGTTATTGGGGCTGATACTGACGAAGAAGCCAAATCTTCGCTTAACAGTTTATTGAATTTGTTTGTTGGAATAATCACAAATACACGTAAACCATTAAGTCCAGCAAGTTTCATTTCAGAGAGTTATCAAATTCCAGAGGTAAGAAATGCCGTAAACAAGATGCTTTCGTGTACGTTTGTTGGAAGTAAAGAGACACTCAGAAAAAGTATCTTAGAGTTTATTGACGAAACGGGGATTAATGAGTTGATGGTAGCCTCGTATATCTTCGATTTGGATGCTAAATTAAAATCATTTTCTATTCTCAAGGATGCCTTAAGTGATGATTGAGATAGAGGTTTTTCTGTTACTGGTATTGCAGTTTGAGATAATAGAGAGACATTCATGCACCTTTGTGCCGAAGCAAAATCGGTTGAAGAAGCAATTTTAGAAATTGGAAATACCGATAATCGATACCATTTTTTTATCGAAGTAAGGCGATTTAACAGTGAATGGAATGCACGGTTCTGCTCATTACTTATACGATTAGAATTGGACACATTGCCTCCAAAATTAAAAAATCAGGAGATTTAATCAATATGGAAGTGGTACAAGTTTGAGGTTGTTCGTCATTTTTTTAAATTTTTATGAGTGCTATCACTCCAGCAAAAGCCGTATGAATAAGTTGTAATTACTTATACCTCAATGAATTTTACCCAACTAAAAAAAATGAAATTAATTTTAGTCCGTGCTTAACATTAATTTTTTTTTGAATTCTTCTCCATACTTAAGTTACCCCAAATATTCAGCTCTCCGTTGGTAAGTGGTGTAACTGGAGGTGTAGCTGGGGTACGACCTTGCTCAACAGACAACTTAATGGTTTGTAAATGGGGTAATACCAGTTGACCAAATTTTTCACATTCTTCTATTAATGGATACCCAGACAATACAAAAGAACGAATGCCCATATCCATATAACGGTTCAATTTTTCAAGGATTTGTTGCGGAGTGCCTACTAATGCGGCTCCGCAGCCAGAACGAGCACGGCCGATTCCTGTCCACATCATTGGTTCAATAAAATCATCGTCGTCAGCTGATTTTCTAAATTCATCTTGCCTTAAAACACCTGCCGATTGTGAATCTTGTGTTCTTCCTTTTAACATAGCGGCGGTATTTGCGTCAAATTTACTCATTAATTGTTTAGCGTACCCTTTGGCTTCTTCCTCGGTTTCTCTAACGATAACATGGACTCTCAAACCAAAATCTATTACTCTGCCATGGTTGGCAGCACGATGGCTCATATCTTGCATAGTTGCGAAGATGCTTTCTTCGGGTTCTGGCCACATCAAAAAAACATCACAGTACTTGGCACATATTTCTTTCGAGCCTGGAGAAATACCTCCAAAATATAGCAGCGGACCACCGTTTTGTTGATAAGGTTTTACTGGATCGGCTGGCATCTTTATTTGGTATATTTCCCCTTGAAAATCAATTTCATCTTGTGTCCAAGCTTGTTTTAAAATTTGAATTACTTCTTCACATCGCTTATAACGCATTTCATGATCTTCTTTTAGTCCAGGAAGGTCTGAATTGATTATATTAATCGTGAGTCGGCCTTCCAGAATATGGTCAAGCGTTGCAATATGTCGAGCGAGCATCGGAGGATGAATTTCACCCGTTCTAATAGCTGCAAGCATATTAATTTGCTTGACCTGAGGAGCCATCGCCGAAGCAAATGGAATTACTTCTTGCCCGACCAGATAGGAAGTAGGTAAAAGTATATTTTGATAGCCTTGTTCATCGGCCGTTTTGATAATATCTCTGCAATGGGCATAACTGCTTCTTCGTTCGGGGTCAATATTACCCAGAAAAGCCGTATCTCCTCCACATAAATCATCAAACCAAGCAATTTCAACGGCTCTTTTTTGACTTCTAATAGTTACTTGTTTTATTTCTGACGTTATCATAATATTATAAAAGTCCTTTTTTAGTTTATACCAGTTTAAAGTTTTTAAAGGTTCTCCTCTTGTTTTCTTATTCTACAGCGTGGTAATCTTTGAAAGATAATCCAATATTATGGGTTCAGACTCTCATAAATCACATAGTTTTGGGTCATTTTTTTCCTTTCATAGTGAAAGCAAAGGTAGTTTAGTCAATCGGATAAAAACAAACATAATCATCTACTGTTTGAAAAACTTTAATTTGTTGGATATTTTATGGAATAATAATTTTTGGTTAGCGGTCTGACTATCGTCTGATCGAATGTGTTGACTTAGTCAGATAGTAATCAGATCCCTAATAACCAATCAAAATAAATTTTTTCAAATACTATTATTTAATGGAACCATGATTAAGATTTACTGAAGCCTGTGATTCGAAATTATTTTATACTGCAAAAGTTAAATTTCTCCGAAATTGTGTCGAATTGTACCTCGGAGAGATTAAACCTTTGTAGAACATAGTGAATATTCTCGTGTCTACTTCGGAGAAGTGGAATCTTAAAAGAGTAAGTAATTACAAAAACAAATTTGTGTAAGAATCGTTAAATGTGTTTATTTGTAGAAAAGTTTAAACAAATTAAATAAATTTTTTAATATTATTTCTGTTAAATTTAATCTATTTAAGCATCTAAACACTTAGCCAAAAGGCTGAGCTGAAATACTTTATCCATTCATTTTTTAAAAACAAAATTTATGAAGAAAATTTATTTAATCGCTCTTTTATTTTTTATAGGTTTAAAAATATCTAATGCTCAAATTTCAATCAGTGGAAATCTTAAAGATGAAGCAACCAATGAACCGCTCATTGGAGCCAGTATCCTTGTAAAAGGTACGGTTGCTGGGACTGTTACTAACTCGAAAGGGGAATTTCTGATTAAAACCACAATGGCTTTACCAGTGGTGCTTAAAATTTCTTTAATCGGATATGAAACCAAAGAAATCACTTATAGCACTTCTACTGCTATTATGATAAAATTAAAAGAAGAGAATAGAACGTTAGAACAGGTAAATATAACCGCCAATAGGGTCGAAGAAAGTATTACAAAATCTCCCGTTACGGTTGAAAAACTTAGTGCCAAACAAATTCAAAACTCTCCATCTGCTGATGTCTATTCAGCTTTACAAAATATTAAGGGTATTGATTTATTGACTCAAAGTCTTGGTTTTAAATCGGTTAATATCAGGGGCTTTGGTGCTAATAATAATAATCGTTTTGTACAATTAACAGATGGAATGGACAACCGTTCCCCAGGCTTAGGATTTGGCTTCGGTAATGTAGCAGGTATTTCTGATATTGATATTGAAAGTATTGAAATTCTTCCAGGGGCTGCTTCAGCATTATATGGTCCAGATGCCTTACAGGGTATTATGATTACTAAATCGAAGTCTGCTTTTGAATACCAAGGCTTGACGGCTCAAGCCAAATTTGGGTTCAATAATGTTGGTAAATCTTATATTAATGCTCAATTCTATTCTGATGTAGCCTTTCGTTTTGCCAAACAGTTAGGTAATAGGTTTGCCTTTAAGGTTAACTTTCAAAGATTAAAAGGAACTGATTTTATTGCTGACGATTATAGCGACCGTTCTCATAGGGGTAGACCTGGTTTTTTTGTAGACGATGCAACCAATAAAACGGTGAATTTAGGTTTTGTTCCTAATAATGACCCCAACGCTAATTTACAATACGATGGAGTAAATATTTACGGGGATGATTTTAATAATGGAGGAGCTTATAGTTACCCCGCTAATTTTGCAGGGAATGCTGCTTTAGCAGGAAAAACCGTAACAAGAACTGGCTACAGTGAATATGATTTATTACAAAACAAAGGAGATGTTTTCAGTAATAGAGCCAATATTTCATTGTATTACAAAATCTCAGAAAAGGTAGAACTCAATTTTGGCTGGTATTATGGCGACGGAAATTTGATTAGAACTGCTGGTTTTCGTGAATATTTCCCAGGCTATTATCGCAACCAATTTCGACTTGAATTAAAAGGAGACGAGTTTTTTGTAAGGGCTTATACAACCTCTCAAACGGCTGAAGGATATAACTTAGGTAATTTAGCCACCAGAATTTTGAGTACTACTAAAACCACCGCCAATTGGTCAAATGACTTTGCTACTGCTTTTACGGGCAATAATATTTCAGCAGCCCGTGCCTTTGCCGATGGAAATAAGCCTATGGCTGGTTCTGACGAATTTAATAGAAAACGTGATTTATTAATCAACACCAATAATAATGTTGCTATTCCTTCATTAGGCGTAAATGGCGTTAGGTTTTTAGATAACTCTTCTTTAACTCATGCGGAGGGGATGTATAATTTTAAAAAGTTATTACCTAAAAATCTTGAAATCGTAACGGGTGCTTCTTTTAGAAACTATGCTATGCTCACCAAAGGCACTTTATTCCCA
>JACMRQ010000063.1 GCA_014376355.1 Arcicella sp.
GTCAAAATGTTTAATGGTTTTAAAAATGAAATGTTATGAATTTCGATTTTATACTTCAATGTGGACCTTGCCTTCTTATATCGAGTATGTAGTTAATCAAATTTTGTTAGCGTGTCCGGAGCGGAAGGAGGCACGACTGACGGAAGCAGCGTGGCGGAAAAAAGGCGAATAAGGAGAGAGACCGCTTGATTGCCCGTCAAAATAAAGCAATATTTGAGATGGCCTATTTTGCAAATGGTAATTAGTTTATTGACCTGCTTTGAAAAGTAATAAGGGTATATAACGAAAACTCCGCAAAGTATAAACACATTTGCGGAGTTAATCAAAGTAACCGATTGGGACTACTTACTTGGTTTTGGAGGATTGAACCCTCTGCCAGGCCCTGAAGGTTTTCCTGTTTTGCTTGGCCAATTTGGATTTGGTTTTGACGACGGTTTTGGCGCTGTTTTTGAATTGCTCATTTTGTTTTAATTATTAAATTTTACCTACTCTATTTGCTTTTCGATTACCGCATTTTTAATTTTTGCTAATTTTTCGCTGGCGTTTTTCCAGTCATATAATCCGCCTCTTTCTTCAAATTTCTTGATGTCATAATTCATTTTTGAGATTGCTTCTTTGCAACCAACACTTAATATCGGTTTGCTATAGACATGGGTTCCTGTAATGTTATCGTAGAACCTGCCGGCTGGGTCAATCATGGCATAACTTCCTTTCATTTGATCGTTATTCTCGGGTATGATAGCAACACCAGTAATTGTCAATTTATGCTTATGTACGAATAGTTCAAATTCATCAGTTGTTATTTCCAAGTTGTTGATGGCTAAATCATTTTGACCTATCATTGGCAAAACTTGAAATATTTTCCATCGATATGGACTGGCATATTCAATAAATTCGGACATGTCTTGTTGTGTGTTCTTAGAACTTAAAACCGTATTTATTTTCAAACGATAGCCGTAGTATTTTATCTTTTCTACTAATTCATAGTAAGTTGCTTTCGTAATTGGTTTCTTGCCCATAATAGCTCTACCTGTGTCGATATTGGTCTCTTCTGATAAACTATCGACGCTTAATGTAATCCAATCAAGGTTGTCTTGATTCTCTTTCAAGAAATCATCCGTTAAGTTAGTACCATTGGTGACAATCATTGTTGTTAATCCTGCTTTCTTAGCGGTAAGAACTAATTCAGGCAACCAAGGGCACAAAGTGGGCTCGCCACCTGCAAAAGTGATTTTTTCAAAGCCAAACTCTGCCAATTGCTTTACAACGGCAATGGCTTGTTCACTTGGCAAATGTCCTTTTGGTAAAATAGATTTTTTCACATCTTGAAAAGTTGCGAAACAAAACTGGCAACGCATATTGCACGGTTCCCATAAATGAAAATTGACTGCTGGTATCATCTTGGTTTTTAGTTTTTGATACAGCAAATTTTAGTAGAAAGTTAGGGCTAAAATAATGTAGGATAATATTACCTTATTGACAGTAACAAAAGGTTTTAAAAGAGTAACAAGAGCGGTTTATTTTTTTGATTGCCTTACTAAAGGTTGGTAATTTTCAGAAACTTGAAGGTGCCGAGATTCTAATTTGCCGTGAGCATTAAAAACCTCAACTTCTATTGATTCCGTAGTTTTGTGATAGGCCTTAATATGATTGGAATTTACTCGAAATGATTTGTGAATGGTAATGAAATGAGATTTTAGTAATCCTTTCTCTTCCATTTTTGAGAAGGAGAAATCGATTAGGTTCTCGGGTTTACGATTTGTAAAGTGGATTTGTTTATTATTGGATTCGGCACCATTATTTTTATCTGTAGAGAGATACACAATAGTAGTGATTGCTATTTTATTTCGTTTTGAAGCCCCAAAATCTAAATGAATGAATTCCTCTTTCCTGAACATTTCGACTTCCTTTAGGAATCGTTGTGTTGTTTTAAGGAATTCTTCTTCTGTAAATGGTTTGGTAATATGGCCTACACACAAATCATAATCTCTATTTAATTTTTCGATTTCTTTGATGTACTGTGCGGTATTACTGCTTACAAATAATACAGGGAGTTTGAGTTCGAAGGCAACTTCCATTCCGGTCATATAAGAATCTCCCAAGTTTAGATCAAGAAATAAAATTTCAGGTTGAGAATTTTTTACTTCCGCGAGAAAAGACTCTGAAGAGGTGCAAGAGGAAACAACAGTCACCAAACCATAATTTTCAAGTATTTGCTGGTTTAATAGTAGTTGTTCTTTATTATCATCAAGCAGAGCGGCTCTTAGTTTTGACATAGTTCTCCGTATTATTTCATGATTTTCATATTGTAAATATATTTGAAATCTAAAGAATAATAACGTAAAATATCTATTAATTGGTGCTTAAGAATTTGAATAGTAGCAGAGCTGTTCTAGTTTATAATACCCATTTCTTTTTCAAAAAGTAGTTCAGGAAGGATTATTTTTATTTCGAGTTTTTTGTCTTCATCGGTCCAATAAACTATGAAATTGACTTTTGCTTCTTTGAGTTCGAAACCATTGCGTTTTAGTTCTGCCATTTTTTCGAGAAATTTCTTCGAGTATTTTAGGACGAAATCTCCTTTATCATTTTTGCATCCTTCATCTGAAATTATCATTGAATCACCACTTTTTAAGCCGGTCAAGCGATGCTGAACATATTCAAAATACCCTAGGTATAAATCTTTATGTGAAAGATGCAGTACTTGCCTACTTGGCTTTTGAAAGGTGTCGTTGTTTTCGATTGTTGTTAGTCCTTCGGTTTTTATGTTATTGAGATAGTTTCCGTTTGAATGAATGGTCAGATTTTGTTTTGCTCTGGTCATGGCAACATAGAGTTGGCGTTTGGTCTTGTCTTCTCGTGTATGGAAGTTTTCCACCAGTAGTATTACGTTATCAAACTCTTTACCTTTTGCTTTATGAATCGTGGATACAAAAATGGTTTCGCCATTGGTACTCATAAAATCTTCCAACTTCGATTCTCGTATGAATAATTCAAAATCAGATTTGTATTTTCTTTTGGTATTGGTGCTCTCAAAGTCTTTAATGATATTGATGCAAATTTCAACCTTTGTACTCAGCTTGTATTTGTCGATTAATTTTCTTTTTGCATCGCCCCATACCTCATCACTAATCAGGAATGCGCTTTCATTTAATTTCAATTCATTTAAAAAGAATCGAACCTCTTCCAAATTATATAGGCTAAAGTTGTCGTTGGTCTGAATTAATTTTGCATGTAGACCGTTTTTTATCAGAAGTCCTGCAACTAGTGATGCCTCTTCATTTTCACGCGTTAAGATGCAAGTTGTACCAGCCAGCTCGGTAGCCATTATATCATCGATTAATGGTGTGATTAGATTTCCATTTGTGTATTGAAATACTTTGATTCGGCCGTTGTCAGTCTGATTCGCAACTATGGGAATTTCTTTGAGTCGATTTCCAATTGTCTTTAAAAACTGATTCGAGAATGACACTAAATTGCTCTTGCTTCGATAGTTGGTAATCAGTTCGTATTTGGTTGCCTGATTTTCTGTAACAAAATTTAGTAAATATTTTGAATTGGCTCCTCGCCATTCATAAATGTTTTGGTCATCATCTCCAACAGCAATGACGCGCATTTCCTCGTTGACTTCCATCAGCGCTTTGATCAATTCAAATTCATCGGCATCCATGTCTTGTGCTTCGTCGATTACTAGAACCGTTTTGGTAATTCTACTGGCTTCGACCTCGTTATTCCTAATTTTCTCGACGGTGTTTTTGATTATGGCACTTGAACTGTCGATGGACCCTACTTTTCCTAACAAATCAAAGCAATACGAGTGAAATGTTTTGATATCGATGAAGTGCGCTGCATTTCCAATTAAATCCATCAAGCGCTTCTTAAATTCGGTTGCTGCCGCACGAGAAAATGTCACCATTAGTAATTGTTCGTGTTTGACATCTTCCATCAAAAGCAAGGACGCTAACTTATGCACTAGCACTTTTGTTTTCCCGCTTCCTGGACCTGCGGCAACGACAATATATCTGGATTCTTTGTCATCAATAATCCGACGTTGCACTTCGGATAAAGCATCAAATAATTGTCTGTATTTTTTTGGTGTTATATTTCTTCTTATCTCTGATTCCCTGCTGCCTTTAAAGTACTTGCTAATAAATGAGCGGAAATTTAATTGGAAGTAGTCATCGACAAACGTTAATGCTCCTGCATAATCGTCCACCATTTTCTTGGCATACTCGCCAACGATATGTATTTGCTGAATCTTATGGTCGTAATATTGACTTAATTTTTGATAATCTTCTTCTTTGTATTGGACCCTGTTGTTCTGTTCAAGCCGGTCAATCGTGAGTTTGTTATACACCACCAGAAAACCGCCTTCAATTTTTATGGCTTCAATTCGCGATAGATAAAATAAGGTATCTTCTATATCGTCAATATTGGCCTTTACTTCAAACAGTGTGATTTGAGTTGTGAATGCCACCTGTAACTCGAGCACAGAAAAATCAATCAAGACTTCGTCCTTTTCTGTTGGCTCGTCTTCCAGAATTTTCTTGCTTTTCTCGTAGAGATAGCCAACGATAAACTCTGCGAGTATGTGGCGTTTCTCTAATCTTGCTTCGAGTTCTTCTGCAGGTTGACAACTGATGGCGACAATATGATTTTTTGAATAATCTTTGTTGTATCGTTTTATCCAATTCTTAATCGCCCAAAAGTTTAGAATCGTTTTAATTTTGTTCGGAGACACGTCTTTGCATCCGCTTGCTTCGGCAAGTTCATTGAGTTCTTTGATGTGAAAAGATTTTTCTTGCTCGTCAAATAAGGGGCACAGGAAATCTTCAATCTTACGATAACTCTCCGCGATGGCCAGCGAACGATTTTTGTGTTCGCCTTTTTTGATGAATGCCGATAAATCCTTAGTGTCTGCTAGTATTTTTTCATCACGCAATAAATTGACGACCGCAATTACATTCCTGATCTCGAGTCCTAGATTATCTGAAATATAATCTATTCTTGATTCCGCTTCATCGTTCTTTGAGCGCTTTCTGCTCTTGCTTGAAAATAGACTTTTGATTATTCTTGTAGCTGTTATTTTTTGATCCTCGCTAAATTTCTGAGAAAGCATTATTTTATCAATGGCTTCTTGGGCAGTTTTTGAAAGGATGCTATTGGCAAAAACTCTTGGCATGTTTTGTTTTCGCTTTATATATCCTGCATCCTCCAATGCCGCAATTGCAGTGGTCACTCTGGTTTCAATTTCACTTAAATTGTCATCCCAACCGGCAGCTCTTGCAATTTCTAAAGCTGATTTTTGAACCGTTGATTTAAACTTGGTGATGAATTTTATGGCATTCCAGATTTGTTTTATTTCGTTTAAGTTGAGTTTGGTTTGATTGAGTAAAATGAAATGCTTGCTGAGGTCTTCCTCATTAAATAGCACATAACAATCGGCAGTTATGTTTTCGTCTCTACCCGCGCGTCCTGCTTCTTGCACATAATTTTCTAGCGAATCGGAGATCTCATAATGAATGACCATCCCGACGTCTTTTTTGTCGACACCCATTCCGAAGGCGGAAGTCGCGACCATGATTTGAACCTCTCCGGCAATAAAAGCGTTTTGGTTTTCTGTTTTTTCCTGGCTTTCCATTTTGCCGTGAAATGCCCTAACATTAAAACCATCCTTGAGCAATCGTGCTGCGACATCCCTTGCGCGTTTTGTTCTAGAAACATAGATAATCGTAGGGCAATCTTTTTCTTCGATTAGATCGCGTACGGTATTGTATTTTTCTTCATCATCGCCTCGTTCGAAAACGCGGTAATGCAGGTTTGTTCGCGATGCTTTGGAAGGAAATATTTCGAATTTGATTCCCAACTTTTCACGGAAGTAATCGCAAATGTCCTCAATGACTTTTTGTTTTGCTGTCGCTGTAAAACAAGAAACGGGAATTTGGTCCTCCAAATTTTTCTTTTCTTGCAGGTTTTTTATGAAATCGCCGATGTATAAATAATCGACTCTAAAATCCTGCCCCCATGAAGAAAAGCAATGTGCTTCGTCGATAACAAATCGGGATATTTTTCTTCCTAATAGTAAGTTTTCGATTGTTTTTGAACGGAGCGATTCTGGTGAGATATAGAGTATTGAAGCACGACCCTCGCGAACTCTCTCAAAAGATTTGGCTCTTTCGATTGGGTCTAATAGGCCGTTTATCGTTACTGCCTCTGTAATGCCGATTCGTTCGAGATTGTCTACTTGGTCCTTCATTAGGGATTGCAGAGGAGAAATCACGACTGTCAGTGCCTTGGCGTTTTCTCCTGCCATCAATGCCGGGACTTGAAAAGTAATAGATTTGCCACCACCAGTAGGAAAAACTGCCAATAAAGATTTATTGTCGACCGCTGCTTTTACGGCACTTTCTTGCAAAGGTTCTCCTGCGTAAGTTCTGTAACTATCAAAACCAAAGTACCTTTTCAGTCCTTTATTTACATCTAGCGCTTGATTGCAATATCGGCAACCCGTTAAACATGGATTGCTTCTCAGGAGAAACATTATTCTTTCTGTTTTCGGAAAGTTGTATAAGACCCACGGCGGCGTTATCGAGTAGCGATTATTGCAATTGATTAGCGCCAAACAATAGGCTAGTTCTGTTGGGTGCTCGGAAATTATCTTTTGAAGATTGGCGTTTTCGCATATTGCATCGTTAAATGTATCTCGAATTATTTTTTCAGTCTGCGTATGGCTAGTGTGATACAATATAGCACTAAAAAAGGCTTGAAACTCTCTTTTGTCATGCAATAGCAAGTAGAAGATTTGCTTCAACCTTTCATTTAAATGATTAAAGGCCGCGACTTCATCATAGAATAGATCCCTTGCTTTGATGGCGTCATTTAAGGGATTGTTAGCATCCTCGGTTTGTATCTTGTCGTCTTTTACTAAAGCATGATAAGGCGTTGTTGGAAACAGAAGCGGGGAGAGATATAGGGTGTCAATTACGTTGCTACTATTGACATGTGCATCTTTAATCGCATTTTTTATATAGTGTAGGTCGTGGTGGATGATGTTATGCCCACAGATGAATTGTGTGCCTTGCAGAAATGTAATAAAGTCGGCAATGACATTGGAATGGAATGTGCTGCCATCGCTTTTGATACCTCCTATGTCGAGAATTTTATTACTCTTTGGCTCAATTTCGGTATCTATGAATGCGATGGAGGTCATATTTCTTTATTTATACCAAATGTATTGAATAGGTTTTGAAATTGATAGTAGGCTTTGTTTTGACCTTCTTTATCTTCAACTAGATACGCAGTAATGCAATAATATCGCCACCAATTGTCATATTAAGCTCTCTCTTATTCATAACCTTTACAAAACCGAGTTTACAGAAATTATCGCCCTCTTTCCCTTTATGAAACTTACCAAAGTCCGTAATTAGTTCTTTAGTAGTGGGGTAAAGCAACATACTTTTTTCAGATTCCCAATACATATTGTAAACATACATTTGTTTTAAATCATCATCATCTGGTTCAGCATATTCTTTTACTTTCCATTTAGTATCAATAATGTAATGAGTTTCTATTTTTTCATCTTCAATCCATTTGGTCTTTGTAATAACAATGTCGGGTTTTATAATTTTATTTTCCCAAAATTTATCTCTATTTTGAAAACTTACTTTTATTGATGAATCATCAACTTTCAATAACATTCTATAAATATATTCTTCCCATAATTTATTCATGTCAAATAACAATGCTAACATATTTTCATCACCACCTTTTATGTCTGGAGAATAATTCAAGAGAATCATTTTAGCAATTTTAATTGCTTCATTATAAGGAGCTGTTTTTCTATTGGATGTTAATTTATCAAAATGGGATTTATTGATTTCAACTTCTTTAATTTCTGGAAAATTGGATAATAACCTATTTACTCCATCAATTAAATAAGTATTATTAGAAATTATTTTCAACACTTTCAACGCCTTATAAAGTATCTGATTTACTAAATGATTATAATCATAAACTTGATGGGTAGTATAAAAACGTTCCTGTCTAATTACGTTCTGTTGAATGTTTTTGGCAAAATGTAATCTTCCTTTTAAAGCTAAAACATTACCATTGTTTTGATTGTATCTTTTTATCAATCCTTGTTGTAATAATTGGTTTACCTCACTTAAAAACAATTCAAAATACAAGTCTAATAGCGATTGGTACTTTTTTTTCAACGAAGCTTCTGAGACAGCATTGACTTTTATCTTTTTACAATGAGCCAACATTTTAAGTAATACTCTATGCCAATTTTCTTTTTCTGTTAGTGATTGTGTGTTTAATTTATCCGCTTTAGGTAATATTTCAATAGTTGTTCCCCCGATTTGAATGACTCCTACATAGTTTTTGAACTTAATTCCATGACGAATGGCTTCAAAATAAATATTTTTATTTGAATCATTATATTGCCATAATCTGTCAATGATTTTATCTCCCAACACTTCGCCTTTAATGCAAAGCGATTTGGAAGTTAATTTATCATGTTCAAAAACTTGTATTAATCTCCCCATAATTTAGATGTTATTAAAATCCCATTGGTCTTCATTTTTAATTCTGAAAACTGCTTTTTCTTTTAAGTCGTCTTGTATATCATTATCATAATGCTCGAATTTTGCAAAATCAAATTTATGATTTACTTTTTCCACAA
The DNA here is from genome assembly GCA_014376355.1 of Arcicella sp. Taxonomy (GTDB): domain Bacteria; phylum Bacteroidota; class Bacteroidia; order Cytophagales; family Spirosomataceae; genus Arcicella. Next base: position 8,687 of record JACMRQ010000063.1, read on the forward strand.
AACTTGAACCTAAAACCAAGCCTATCTTACCATAATCACCAAAGAAGTATTCTTCTAACAGTGGAATTATTTCATTTTTAAATGCATGAACTAATTTTTCATTGTTATCTACTTTTAAGAAATACGAGTGACCAATTTTATGGTCTTTATCAATTAACTTTTCAATTCGATTATTGATGGTGTTAAGTAAAAATTCTAAATCAATGCCGTTAACTATGCCGTTAACTTTACTCGAAGCTCCTTCCGATTTAATTAAATATGATTTAGGAGGAAATTCTTTGAAGCTAAAACGTCTTCTTAGTGCAGTATCTAAAGCTTCAATACTTCTATCAGCAGTATTCATTGTCCCTATTAAATAAACGTTATTTGGAACTTTAAATGGTTCTTTAGAGTAAGGAAGCGTAACTTCAAGTTCTTCGTCACAACCAGCTCGTTTGTCTTTTTCAATTAAAGTGATTAACTCTCCAAAAATAGAAGAAACGTTCCCTCTATTAATTTCATCAATAACTAGAACAAACTTTCTATCTTCTTTTGATTCAATCACTTCCTGTTGTCCTTTATTAGTGAAAAAATCTTGCTTTAAAGCTTTTTCATCAATCTTGTACATGGTTTTTTGAGACAATCCTCTTTCATAAATATCTTCTATTGGTATAAGTTCATCTGTAAA
>JACMRQ010000494.1 GCA_014376355.1 Arcicella sp.
AAGATAATAATCTTTGATGGGATATTAACGAAGCGGTGTTTAAGAAAGTGTTTAAGACAATAAAAAAGCCCGATTTTGAGGTCGGGCTTTGATAATTATTCCCACTCAATCGTAGCGGGGGGTTTTGAAGAAATATCATATACAACTCTATTTACGCCTTTCACTTTATTAATAATTTCATTGGAAATATCCGCCAAAAAATCATACGGCAAATGGCACCAATCCGCCGTCATTCCATCTACCGATGAAACCGCACGCAAGGCAACAACTCGTTCATAAGTACGTTCGTCACCCATTACACCCACCGATTGAATCGGCAAAAGCATGGCTCCTGCTTGCCAAACTTGGTCGTATAATCCTCTTGTTTTCAAACCATTAATAAATATATAATCTACTTCTTGAAGAATCTGCACTTTTTCAGCCGTGACATCTCCCAAAATTCTGATACCTAAACCTGGTCCAGGAAAAGGATGACGACCTAAAATAAATTGTGGAATTTCAAGCGTTTTACCCACCAAACGAACTTCATCTTTAAACAAAGTTTTCAAGGGTTCAACCACTTTTAATTTCATATAAGCAGGCAACCCTCCAACGTTATGATGCGATTTAATCGTCTGTGAAGGTCCTCCATTTACCGAAACAGATTCAATAATATCTGGATAAATAGTGCCTTGTGCCAACCATTTAACATCTTCAATCAAATGAGATTCTTGATCAAAAACGTCAATGAACGATTTTCCAATAGCTTTTCGTTTGGCTTCGGGATCAGTTAAACCTTCCAAAGCCTTGTAGAATATATCTTTTGAATTTACACCTTTTACGTTTAGTCCTAAGTCTTTATATGACGCTAAAACATCTTCAAATTCATTCTTTCTTAATAAACCGTTATCAACAAAAATGCAATACAAATTTTTTCCAATGGCTTTATGAATCAACATGGCTGCCACCGAACTATCAACGCCTCCTGAAAGTCCAAGAACGACTTTATCATCCCCTAATTGTGCCTTTAAAGCTGCAACAGTTGAATCTACGAAAGAATCTGCCGTCCAATCTTGCGAACATTTACAAATAGCTAAAACGAAATTTTTCAACATCGTTTTGCCTTCCAACGAGTGCGTAACTTCTGGATGAAACTGAATTCCGTAGGTTTGCTCTCCTTGAATATGAAAAGCAGCGTATTTTACATCATCCGTTGAGCCAATTACTTCAAAATCAGCGGGTAACGACATAATAGTATCCCCGTGTGACATCCAAACTTGTGAACTTTCAGAAATATCTTTGAAAATTGTTGATTGTTTATCGTTAATTGATAGTTGTGTACGCCCATACTCACGATGTCCAGCATTATACACTTCTCCGCCACCCATGAAAGCCAATAATTGAGCACCATAACAAATACCTAAAATAGGCAATTTACCTCTAAGAAGGCTTAAATCAATCCGTGGAGAATCTTCATCACGGACAGAACACGGACTTCCCGAAAGAATAATTCCTTTTACAGATTCATCTATTAAAGGAATTTTATTGAAAGGGTGGATTTCGCAGTAAATATTGAGTTCACGAATACGACGAGCGATTAATTGCGTAACCTGTGAGCCAAAATCAAGAATGATTATTTTTTCGGACATTGTTTGGAATGAAAACTGCGGTTGTCTGTGCGGATACTATGACGCATAGTCAGACAACGGCGAAAGAAAATTAAGGTGCAAATTTCGGAAAAATTTATGGTTTTTAAGTAGATGTTTGCCAGTATTCTTAAAATTAACTCATTATTTATCGGTTTCATCAACGTAAAGGCTTAAAATGATTACTAAATAGAGATTTAAACAAAGCAAAATTTCAAAGTTGCACTATTCCAAGTACATAAGTACATCACTATATGTTCATGCCAAATAGCATTTTGATTTTTCAAAGAAACTACATTTAACATTTGGTTAATACAAAATTAATCACTAAGTTTAATTAAGAAAACGCCCAAACCTTAGAAAGTTCTGTTCTGATCAAACAGTTTTTTCTATAAAATCGGAGAGTTCTTTGACATTCATGTGATATTCCTTGTTTTATGTTTTCTGTTTGCAAGCACTTGTGTTTTTGTAAATTTAAGAAAAAGAATTGTTGGCAGGCATCAAAACAAGAAGTAAGAAATCGTACTTGAAACAAAGAACTGCTCCAATGGGCAAATTCTTATTATTTATCAATCAAATTTAAACAAACGAGTGCGTATGAAATTACAAGTGCATTCAATCCACTTCGACGCTGATACAAAGCTGTTGGAGTTCATCCAGTCTAAATTAAATAAACTGGATATGTTTTACGACCGAATTACTGGTGGAGAAGTTTTCCTAAGGTTAGATAAAGGAGATACCAAAAGGGTCAGGAACAAGATGTTGGAAGTGAAAATCAGCTTACCAGGGGCAACATTATTTGTGAAAGAGCAAGCATCTTCGTTCGAAGAAGCCATGGATATTGCCATAGAAGCTTTAAAAATTCAACTTAAAAAATTTAAAGATAAAATTCAAGAAAAGCTTAATCCTGCTAAAGATGTTTTAATGTCAATGGCCATGGATAGTTAATTAAGGAAAAAATTATTTTTCTTAGATATAAAAAAAAGGTTGCTCTCTAAAGAAAGCAACCCTTTTTTTGTATCTATTTTGGTAATTAATTTTCAATTTTACAAAGAAAACTTAGCTTTTACCGCATCTATAAAATCCAATTTCTCCCAAGTAAATAACTCGACTTCTACTTGCTTGATTTTTCCGTCTGGACCTTTAAAAGATTTTGTTACTACTTCATTTTTACGTCCCATGTGACCGTAAGCTGCTGTTTCTGAATAGATTGGATTACGTAATTTCAAACGTTGTTCAATCGCATAAGGACGCATATCGAAAACTTCTTCTAATTTACGAGCAATCTCTCCGTCTGTCAAATCAACTTTAGCCGTTCCGTAAGTATTTACGAACAATCCACATGGTTTTGCTACACCGATAGCGTAAGAAACTTGCACTAAAAGTTCATCACAAAGTCCTGCTGCTACTGCATTTTTCGCCACGTGACGAGTTGCATACGCTGCACTTCTATCTACTTTTGATGGGTCTTTTCCAGAGAATGCACCACCACCATGAGCACCTTTTCCACCGTAAGTATCCACAATAATTTTACGACCTGTTAAACCTGTATCTCCGTGTGGTCCACCAATTACGAATTTTCCCGTTGGATTTATGTGATAAGTAATCGCATCCGTGAAAAGAGTCTGTAATTCAGGCTTCAATTTCGCTTTAACTCTTGGAATTACAATATTGATAATATCAGTTTTAATTTTCGCTAACATCTCCCCATCTTTATCAAAGTCATCGTGTTGGGTTGAAACAACGATGGTATCAATTCTTTGAGGAACGTTATCATCAGAATATTCAATGGTTACTTGTGATTTTGCGTCTGGACGAAGGTATCCAATTAATTCAGGTTCGTTATTACGAATTTCTGACATTTCTTTTAAAATCGCATGTGCTAAATCTAATGCCAAAGGCATATAATTATCCGTTTCCCGAGTAGCATAACCAAACATCATTCCTTGGTCGCCTGCTCCTTGTGCATTTGCTTTTGATTCAAAATCATCGGCAGTTACTCTATCAACACCTTGATTAATGTCATCAGATTGGTCGTGAATCGCTGAGATAATTCCGCATGAATTAGCCTCAAACATATATTCAGCTTTTGTGTAACCGATTTTACGAATAACTTCACGGGCAATTGCCTGTACATCAAGATAGGTTTGTGTTTTTACTTCACCCGCCAAAACTACTAAACCTGTGGTTACAAGGGTTTCGCAAGCAACTTTTGAAGAGGGGTCAAACGCCATGAAATTATCAATTAGTGCGTCTGAAATTTGGTCTGCAACTTTGTCTGGGTGTCCTTCCGAAACCGACTCAGAGGTGAAAAGATATGCCATTATATTTAATTTAAGAAATATGAAAAATCTAATAATCCACAAATTTAGAAGGAATATTTTGAAATGACAATTTGACTTATTAATTGGCTATTTAATAGATATTTTATCTATTATTATAATATTTTTAGATAATAAACAGGTTAAAAACAAGATAATTTCAAATTTAATCTATTTTATTTATGAATACGTATAGTTGCTAATCTAAGGTTTTTTAGGCTTAATTTGATTTCCTAAAAAATCTTTTTCATCAATACATCCCAAGCAGCTCTGATGAATGGAGGTTTTGGAACGGTGTTAACTAAGGCTATATCTTCAAAAAATGAGGTATCTTCATCCAAAAATTTTAACACTTTTATTGGTGAATTATATTTAAAGAGCCGTGTAAAAATTTCGTCTTGAGGCGTTCTATTTTTTAACATAACATTTAACAAGACTGTATCTAAAAATCCCTTCCAACGATTAGCATTGATACCATTTCCGACTGTTTTGTTTGCCTCCAAAGATTTTACCAATCGTTGCAAAAATCGCTGACTTCTTTGAAAACTGTATCCCGTTGAAGCCTTTACATATCCTCCTGATGTTCCAATACGAATGACTTTATGCATAGGAAAAACTTCGTGCGGTTCATCCGACATAGGGACAATGCCAAATTCTGTTTCAGAAATTTGATACTCATCCGATTTTATGTGGCAATCTCCTACCATTAGGGTTTCTTCAATGTACTTTTTTAAATAAAATTCGTATTCTGCATCTGTGATAAGATTGTCAGAAAAAAGGGTAAATTCAATTAGCGCTTTTGTTTCAGAATGTGGCAAAACATACACAAAACGTAATTCATTTTTTTGTTCAATCCTGAAATCAAAAAGTGTTGGTTCATCTACTTTAAAGGTTGGATTTTTTGTTTCAATTACCCAACCTTTAAAGTGTTGTAACATATTATGATGCTTCGGATTGTCATATTTTGAACGGTATGAACTATCAAAAATAATATCAGTAGCGAAGAAATCGCCTTTATTGGTTTTTACAATGGCAAGTTCGTCTTTAATCTCTTTCTTGAATTTTCCATACTTAACTAATTCACAACCAACAACTTCAGAAATATCTGCCTGTAAAAAAGTAATTTTTAGATTTTGTTTTAGGATTGGAATGACATAATTATAAAAGTCGATTCCTCGAATCATTTTATAGGTATAATCTTGTAAATCAAGCAATTTTGAAAAATTATTCGTTCCGTGAAACCAGACACCTTTCCATTTCTGCGTAATAATTTCTTCATAAGGTGACCGTTCTTTTTCCCAAAAACACCAAGTATGGTCATTCGTATTTTTTTCGTCACGATCGATGATGAGAATAGATTTATCTTTTAAAGAACTCTGATTGAGAAAAAAAGCCAAGGAAAGTCCCGCCATACCGCCCCCTGCGATGATATAGTTATAGGTATTTGGCGAGTTCTGATTGGTTTCAGAGGACATATTGGTAGCGTTCATTACAGAATATTAACAAATAGAAATCCCGTAAGGTTTGGATCTCACGGGATTTGTAAATTACTAAAATTTTATCGCAAAACTTCTCAAAAATTCTAAAACTTTCGAGAAGTTCATTTCAACTATATTTTCATTAAATATGTTTCTCCGCATGATAACTACTCCTTACCAAAGCTCCAGATTCCACATAATTTAAACCACGTTTCAACCCTTCTTCTTTATACATTGCAAAAGTATCTGGATGAATCCATTCTATAACTTCGTGGTGCATTTTGGTTGGTTGAAGATATTGTCCCAAGGTCAAAACGTCTAAACCATTCTCAATTAAATCGTCGATTGCTTTGAAAACTTCGTCTTGGGTTTCGCCCAAACCTAGCATTATGCCTGATTTTGTACGTTTTCCGTATTCTTTTGTTCTTTTTATTTGCTCTAAACTACGGGCATATCGAGCTTGTGGACGTACATTTCTGTAGAGTCTTTCAACCGTTTCCATGTTGTGCGAAACCACTTCTTGTCCACCATCAATCATTCTGATTAAAGCATCCCAATTACCTTTTGTATCTGGAATAAGGGTTTCAATAGTCGTTGTGGGCGATAATTCTTTTACTTGTACAACGGTCTGGTACCAAATTTCAGCCCCTTTATCTTTCAATTCATCCCGATTTACAGAGGTCAAAACAGCGTGTTTTACGCCCATTAACTTGATTGCCTCTGCCACACGGCGAGGTTCGTCCTCATCATATTCATTGGGACGACCCGTTGCTACAGCACAGAATGTACACGAGCGAGTACAAATATTTCCCAATATCATAAAAGTTGCCGTTCCAGCCCCCCAACATTCCCCCATATTTGGGCAATTGCCTGATTGACAAATGGTATGTAATTTATTTTCTTGAACTATATTCCTCACACGGGCATACTCTTGTCCGATGGGTAATTTCACCCGAAGCCAGTCTGGCTTTTTATTATGTCTAATCGCAACGGGCGTTATTACTGGTAATTCTATCATTATTTAGGTAATTTTCTTTAACTCTTATCTTAATATTGTTTACACAAATTTAAGACTGATTAAAATAAAAACGTCAAAAAAATAAAATTGGTTTACATTTTTTTGACGTTTTTATGATTGTTTCTTGACTTCAATTGATTCTTAGTAAATCCATAAAACCTATTTCTTTCCCCCAAAAAATACCGTAATATATCCCGATGTAAACAAATTTCTATTTTCCGATAACGCCATGATATTTACTTTTTGAGTGTAAGCCTCCGCTAAAAAGCCTATTTCTAAACTAATATTTGACTGTCTAAAAGCATCTAATTCAAAATTTAAGGCAGCTTTCAAATTTATGCCTGGTACAAATTTTGCTTCACCTAATCCATCAAAAAAGCCTCCACTTCCAACAATATTTTGTTTACCACTGGCGTCAAAAATTTCGTCTCTTGTAATTCCTCTACCGTAGGAAACCTGCACGTAATATGGCTTGATTAAACCAATAGATGGCCCTCCTGCTAAAATAGCATTGATATTTACCCCTCCTTCTGATGACTTGCGAAACAAATTTATTTCACGACCATACTGCGGACGAATGGCAAAAAGATAATTTTGTTTGCCATAAACGTATCCACTCCCATTTCCATTCACATTAGCGGTACTTTCTCGATAATGGTTCACACTAACAATTTCAAGATTAAAATAATGAAACTGACGGTGAAGAGCATTATCATTAATAGCGACTTCTTTACGTGCCATCAGTCCACCCAACAATCCTGAATTAGTATTGGTTGTGAGTCCGAAAGATAAAATTGATTTGAAATTATCTTCATCGACTACTTCTTTGGGCGTATTTTTATTCGTGGCACTTCTGCGTTGAGCAGTTACAGAATTCTTTATCATCCCTAAACATAAGACAATAAGTAATAATTTTAGTAGCTTTTTCACGATATACCTGACTCCAGATAGGAGATTAAATTTTTATAAAAATACATATTTCATATCTATATGTATTAATTTAGGTTAAAAATATCAAATTAAAATTAAAATACAACTCATGCCAACGATAAAAACAACTTATTTGGGCGACCTCCGCACTGATTCAACGCATTTACAATCTGGAAATAAATTAATCACAGATGCCCCAACTGATAATATGGGCAAGGGTGAGGCATTTTCACCAACTGATTTACTTGCCACTGCCACAGGCACTTGCATTTTGACAACAATGGCAATTGTTGCTCAACGAGATGGTATTGAATTGGTAGGTTCGGAAGTTGAAGTTACAAAAATAATGACTCAGACCCCTCCTCGGCGAATTGACCGTTTAGAAATAAACTTAAAATTGAAGACAAATATTGCTCTATCCTCTGAACAAGTAAAGAAATTGGAAAATACAGCTCATAAATGTCCTGTTTCTTTGAGTTTACATCCCGACGTTGAACAAGTTTTGATGTTTGAGTGGATTTAACAAAGCAAAAATGCAGGTAAAGAAATAGAAGGAAAGGAATAATTGACAATTCCCCTTTCCTTCTATTTCCTTTTCTTCTATCTTTCTAAATTTTCCAATTCCGCAAATGAAATGTCAAAATGTGAAGCATTATAAATACACTCGCCATTTTGAATGACTAATACTTGTGGTGATTGATGCTCAACCTTAAACATCGAAGCTATTTCAGACGAAATAGGTCTGTACCGCAATAAATCTAAATAATAAGGTTTTAATTCTCCTACTTTTTCTTGCTTCCAATTTCTTTCTAAACGATTCAAAGAAGTTCCTGAAATTGAACAAGTTGTACTATGTTTCAAAATCAAAACAGGATTGTTAAATGATTCCTCTTTAATAGTTTGTAGCTGACTTACCTCGGTTAATTTATTCCAATTCATGATAATTTTTTAAAATTTAATTTGTAAAATATAGACAATTTTTGAAGATAAATAGTTTCTAAGCTATTTCAGATAATCTTTCAAAAATTCACGGTATGGACTGTCGTCACAAAAGTAATTAACCCAATTTCTTTAAAACAAACTGAGTGGGTTGTTGCTTGGCAAGCATCAGTAATATACCTCCATAAGTTAGTCCTTGCAATAATTTATTGGATCTATAATCAGAAATATTGACCAATTTTGCGTATTCTTTTGACGTAATTTTATTATTTTTTCGCAGGTATTTTACCAAAAATTTAACGTTTGGCTGAGCCAATAATTCGTCATCAACTTTAGTATTATCTTTATCCAAAATTTTGGTCATTTCTTTGGTTACTGGCGTAGTTTCATCATTTGCTCGGACATACATAATATGATTCCCCTGTTCATCAATCGCTGTATGAGGTTTATTTTTACTCTCCAGAATATTGATAATCAGCACCTTACGTTTCCCTTCGTGATTATATGAACTATAAATAATTTCGATTGGAGGAACTACCAATTCCGAAGCGGCATGAACAATTTTGGTCATTTCTTCGATTTCTGAACAACCTTTAATGGATTTATCATCTCCAATTCCAACTAATAATGTACCTCCCGAAGTATTGGAAAAAGCGGCTAAAATTCTTGCGGCTTTATGCGGATTTTCAAACCTACTTTTAAACTCTAAATGCGTAGATTCTTTTTGCTTTAATAATCTAAATAATTCGTTTTCTAACATTCGTAGTTTGTTATTAGTTGTCCGTTATTAATTGAATAACGTTCATTGTGATATTTTGGTTATGAATTTCTATTTTATCTTAATC
>JACMRQ010000495.1 GCA_014376355.1 Arcicella sp.
AATTGCATAGAAAGATGACGATAAGCGACTGGGTTTTTCGCAATTGCCAACACGCCAGAAGTTTCTTTATCCAAGCGGTGACAAAGTTGTGCATCATTGGCATATTCCTTCGCCATTCGCAAAATACTCAGTGAGTTATCCGCTTGGCGTTCGTCCAAAGAAGCTACATGAGGGGGTTTATTTATTAGAATATAGTCGTCGTTCTCGAATATAATTAAGTCTTTGAAATTCAGTCTCATAAAGGGTGTTCGTAATTTTACAGAAGAATAGATTTGTCTAATCTTACAAATACAAAGTTACCAAAATAAAACGAAACTGATTCAAAGGTTTTTTGAAGATGAAAGTCTTTATTTAACGGAAAGGCTTCCATAATTTATGATAAATTTTTCATTCCGTTAATAAAAATTCTTAATTTTACACTCAAGACGTTGTACAGTCTTTAAATAGACTATGGATTTATACCATTACTTTTGTTCCATTTCAATACATTGCCATTGATTTTGTAAAACTCTTGTTGTTAACATAATTTAGTTGAAAAATAATACTTTAAAAAGAACTAACCACTTGATAAATAAATAGTTATAAAAATAAAAAGACACTTTGTGAGATAATTTTTGTGTAATATATTTCCAAAGTATTTTATAAACTTAACTTATATTATTATGAAGTTTTTCTCATGTATTTTGTGTTTACTATTAATTAATTCTGTATCAAATGCCCAATTTAAAAAAGACCATTCATTTTTTAAATTTGGTATTAAATCCGTTAGTGTTCGTAGGGATAATATCTCGGCACGAGATGATTATATGCTAAAACCTGTCATTGATTTGGGCTTTGGCATCAATTATAATCTCTCTAAAAACCTGCGTTTTCAACCTGAAATTCATTATAGTCCTCGTGGCTTTCAAGCAAAATATAACCTTACCGATTCAACATATATAGAAAATTCTCTGGAATTGCATTATTTTGATTTATGCCCAAATTTTAGTTACACCTTCCAAGGTCATAATAGTCTTAAAACAAGACTGAACGTGTGGGGAGGTCCCTATTTGGGAATAGGGATTGCTGGTAGAAATGTGCTTTCAGGTATTACGCTTAACAAAACTGGAATAAAGGCCGATAGCACATTTACTGATAAAAGTGTAACCTTTAATAATGGACTAAACAGAATAGATTATGGTTTTAATGTTGGATTGGGAATACAATTTGAACAAATTACCCAAGTTGGCATTTCTTACAGTATGGGTTTTAACAACATTTTAACTAACAGTAAGTTTCCTATTTATAATCGCTCAGTCGGCTTTTACGTAATTGTTTTATTTGATGACTTGTTCTAACCAGTAATCGATGAAATTAAAAATGCCGATTGAGGAATGATAATAATTCTAAATCGGCATTTTTAGTAAAAAAATACATTTGCTAATAATTCAAACTATCCCGCCCAATTCTCTCTATCTAAACTTCTATATTGAATTGCCTCCGCCAAATGTTCAGTCCTAATATCCTCAGTACCAGCTAAATCTGAAATAGTCCGAGCAACTTTTAAAATTCTATCATAGGCACGTGCTGATAATTGCAATTTTTCCATTGCCCGTTTTAATAAAGCAATTCCTGCTTCGGTTAGCACACAAGTCTCTTTTACCATCTGAGAAGGCATCATAGCATTAGAATGTATTTCGGGATAATTTTTAAATCTTTCTGTCTGAATTTCACGGGCTTTTACGACTCGTTGTCGTATTTGGTCGGAAGATTCTGACTTTCTGTTAGAAGATAATTGCTCAAACTTTACGGGGGTAACCTCCACGTGCAAATCAATTCTATCCAATAAAGGTCCAGATATTTTATTCAAGTATTTTTGAACAACCCCCGGTCCGCATACGCAATCTTTTTCTGGATGATTATAATATCCACAAGGGCAAGGGTTCATACTCGCAATTAACATAAAACTCGACGGAAATTCAACCGCCGACCTTGCTCTCGAAATAGACACTTTTCTATCTTCCAAAGGCTGACGCATCACTTCCAGAGCCGAGCGTTTAAATTCGGGCAATTCATCTAAAAACAAAACGCCATTGTGTGCCAATGAGATTTCGCCGGGTTGCGGATTACTTCCTCCTCCTACCAAGGCAGCATCCGAAATAGTATGATGTGGCGAACGATACGGACGAGTTGAAACCAAAGTTGCTTTTGTTCCCAACTTACCCGCAACCGAATGTATTTTTGTAGTTTCCAAAGCTTCATGAAGGGTTAGCGGAGGTAAAATAGAGGGAATACGTTTCGCTAACATAGTTTTCCCCGCCCCAGGAGGCCCAATCATAACGGCATTATGTCCACCCGCTGCGGCAATTTCTAAAGCTCTTTTAATATTTTCTTGACCCTGTACGTGCGAGAAGTCAGCATCATAATCATTCTGAGAATTCGAAAATATATCACGAGTATCCGTAATCAAAGGCTCAATTTTTAAAATTCCTCTCAAAAAATTAACCGCTTCTTTCAGGTTTTTAACAGCAATTACCTCTAAATTATTAACAATAGACGCTTCTAAAGCATTTTCAGTAGGCAATATAAACCCTTTAAACCCTTTCTTACGAGCTTCAATGGCAATGGGCAAAACACCCTTGATTGGTCGTAAAGTACCATCAAGTGCTAATTCACCCATGATAACGTAATTTTCAAGTTCTTTTAAATCCGCTTGTGTTGAAGCATGAATTATGCCTAAAGCAATGGGTAAATCATACGCTGAACCTTCCTTACGAATATCTGCAGGGGCAAGATTAACCACGACTTTCGTTCTGGGAAAGAAATATCCTACTTGTTTAATCGCAGATTCTACTCGTTGTTCAGATTCTTTGACAGCACCATCGGGCAAGCCCACAATGTAAAAATGTTGTCCTTGCCCTTCGCTAACTTCAACGGTGATAATTGTAGCATCAACTCCATGTAAGGCACTTCCGAAGGTTTTAGCGAGCATAGTTGTAGTGATTATATTATTTAGATTTTGGTCAAATATACAAAGAATTTTTCCTCAACCCAACCAAATTAGAATCCTTGGATTGGGGATATTACGTTGAATTTGTTTTCAGAAAATAAATCGGTTTACTAAAAATTTACTGTAATTTAGTTTATAAAATTCTAATTTTATGCAACCTGATGCTTGGCAATTCCTCCAAAATTACACGCCCGCCCGTATAGCTCGTGGACGTACAGGCCACAGCTTGCCTACTGTCGAACTTCTTAAATTTCAAGCCGATCATGCTCAAGCTCGTGATGCAGTTTATTCAGAGTTAGCTATTTCAGAACTTACTACTTCAATTCGTAAAGTGTTTGATTTACACGTATTTAACTTTAAAAGTAAAATAAAAAATCGTACTCAATATCTCCAAAGACCAGATTTGGGCAGGACACTATCCTCTCAATCTAAAGAGGAATTGATGGGCATAAATTGTTCAGAATCAGACATTTGCTTTGTCATCGCTGATGGGCTTTCTGCCCAAGCAGTCAATCAAAATGCTTTACCTATTTTAGAAAATCTAATTCCTAAAATCAAAGAAATTAATTGGAAAATTGCCCCTATTTGCATCGTAGAACAAGGCAGAGTAGCAATTGGCGATGAAATTGGATTTCTCTTAAAATCAGAAATTATCGTAATTTTTATTGGCGAACGTCCAGGGCTAACTTCACCCGATAGTATGGGAACTTACATTAGCTTTCGCCCCTATGTTGGCATGACCGATGAGAACCGTAATTGTGTTTCAAATATTCGTCCCGATGGGATGAATATTAATCTCGCTACCGAAAAGATTTTATATCTTTTAACGGAAATAAAAACAAAAAAATTGAGTGGTGTAACTTTGAAAGATGAGTACAAAACAAATTTACCTTTACTTTAAATAAGTAGAAGATTTATTACCCAGTAACTGTAATAATTAGTTAATTATTGAATAAATACAATATAAATTTATGAAAAGTGGAAAAACCTATCGTAAATCCATCATTATTTTTCTTAAATTTTCCCTTTTCTATTCTTTATTCATGTAATTTATCACTTATATGAGCAAATTTTTGCACTAAAATTCTTGCTTTAATTATTACTTTTTATATTTTTGTGTAGCATTTTAACGATGCAAGTTTTTTAAACCTAACAAAGTGGCGGCTTTGTTAGGTTTTTTCGTTTCAACGTTCATCCAACTAAATACTTTTTACGAGTAAGTTTTTCGCCACTTCATAACTAATGAAATATTGATTACCTTCAATTTTAATGGTCAATGACTTATCGAAATCATTTATTTCTATTACATTAATGTTCACACCTAAATGCATTCCGATTTTTGCCAAATATTGTAAAAAACTTGTAGAATGTTGAGTAACCCCCATCATCACAACTTCTTGATTAATTAATATATCAGAAAGATTTTTATAAGTAGATTCAGGCATCCGTCCGTGTTTGTCTGGTATTGGATCGCCGTGTGGGTCAAATTGTGGAAAGCCCAAAAATTCATCTAATTGTTGCACTAATTTATCTGAATTTATATGTTCTAATTCCTCCGCTATTTCGTGGACTTCATCCCAGTTGAACCCTAATTTATCAACCAAAAAAACTTCCCATAATCTGTGTTTTCGGATGACTTTCAACGCCACATTTTCCCCTTTTTTCGTTAAACGAACCCCTTGATATTTCTGATAAATAACTAATTGCTTTTCCGATAGTTTACGTAACATATCAGTAACCGAAGCTGCCTTAGTTTGCGTTAGTTCAGCCACTGCGTTAGTACTAATTTCACTATCCGTTTCAGCAGATAATTTGTAAATAATTTTAAGATAATTTTCTTCAGTAAATGAAACCATGATTTTTCGTTTAAGTAGTAGGTACTAATTATTAGATATGAATTGTAGGGTTTGAATTATGAAGTAGAAAACTAATCACTACCCAATGCTTAATCCCTGCGACTTTATGCTTAATACCCGCTTACGACAAAGATATTATTTTTCATACAATTAAATAAATTTTAGACTAATCTAAAAAAATATTTTGAATTGCCAATCGAACAAAATATCTTTGTATTAATACATCATCACCACCATTTTAATAATTATCAATGAAAATAGAAAGTAATAATACAAATCATTCATTACCAGAAGTTTACGCATCTATAAATGTTCCTAAAAGTGGCTCATTTTGGCAAAAATTATGGGCATTTACGGGGCCTGGATTAATGATTGCCGTGGGATATATGGATCCAGGAAATTGGGCTACTGACATTGCCGGTGGTGCAAAATTTGGTTATACCTTGATCTCTGTTATCCTAATTTCAAACCTTTTTGCGATGTTACTCCAACATTTGTCCCTTAAATTAGGAATCGCTTCGGGGCAAGATTTGGCACAAGCCTGCAAAAGTTCTTACTCAAAACCTGTTTCGTTTATCCTTTGGATTTTGTGTGAAATTGCCATTGCTGCTTGTGACTTGGCTGAAGTTATCGGTTCTGCCATTGCCTTGAATTTATTGTTTGGATTGCCACTCACCGTTGGCGTAATTATTACTATACTTGATGTGTTTGTTTTATTATATTTTCAAGGTAGAGGATTTAGAACCTTGGAAAGCATTGTTGCAGCCTTAATATTTATGATATTTTGTTGTTTCACTTATGAAATAATTATATCACAACCTTCTATATATCAAATATTTAGCAACATTTTACCCAAACCAGAAATTATCACCAATCCTGGAATGTTATATGTTGCAATTGGTATTTTAGGAGCAACCGTTATGCCTCATAATCTCTACCTTCATTCAAGTATAGTACAAACTCGAAATTTTGAGAAAACCTCCGAAGGGAAACGTTCAGCCATTTTCTTTGCTACAATAGATTCAACTTTATCTTTGTCACTTGCCTTCTTTATTAATGCTGCAATTTTGATTTTGGCGGCGGCAACTTTCCACAATTCAGGAAATCAAAATGTAGCAGATATTCACGATGCCTATCATTTACTTGACCCTATTTTGGGTGTAAAATTTGCGGGTATTTTCTTTGCAGTTGCCTTATTAGCCTCGGGTCAAAACTCAACGCTGACGGGGACGTTGGCAGGGCAAATTGTGATGGAAGGTTTTTTGAATATCAGATTAAAACCTTGGCTCAGACGGCTAATTACAAGATTAGTAGCCGTTATTCCTGCCTTAATTATTTCCATTTTTTATGGTGAAAAAGGAACTGGAGAGTTATTGATTTTGAGTCAAGTAATTCTATCATTTCAATTGAGTTTTGCCGTTATTCCTTTAGTTATGTTTACAAGTGATAAATTGAAAATGGGCGAGTTTGCTAATTCAAAATTCCTAAAAATATCCTCTTGGATTGTTGCTGTCATTATAATGTCTTTGAATATTTATCTACTTTGGAATACGTTTTTTTAGTTATTTTTACCGCATGAAAATATTAAACCCTAATGGACTTGTTGATAATCTGTATAAATACGTCCAAACGAATATTGAAATTGCCAAAGTTGAAGTCCAAGAAAAAATTGAGGACACCATTAAAAAATTGGCTTTGATTGCCATTTTAGCAGTAACTTGTACCATATTTTTAACATTTTTTTTGATTACTTTAGGGTTATTTCTGAATAAAATATTAGCAAGTAAATACCTTGGTTTCCTGATAATTACTGTACTTTTAGGCGTAATTTGCGGTGTAACCTATTTTGCAATAAAGTCTTTTTTAGGACAAGCAAAAGACGTTGAAAACTTGCACAATTCATAGCAAAAATCGGGCAGTTTTTAGGTGATAGTTGTTAGAAATAGACAAAAGTTGATCCCCAATAAAAATTACAAATAACTATTCTATAATTTTTTCCATTGAAAAGGCATTTTTTTGTACTTTTGAACTGTTTTTAACGTAAATCAGGATTAAAAATAAATATTCATGTTTCCATCCGTAAGCCAAAAAAAGACCTCCGAACGTAAGACTGAATTACACAAGGAGGCACAAGACTACAAGAAAACGATTGATGGTCAAGTAAATGACATCAAATCAGAAGTCGCCCGTATCGGAACAACCGTATTCGTTGTGGGTGTTGCGTTAGCTTCTGTGTATGCAATTTTCAGTTTATTTACTTCTGATTCTGAACCTAAAAAGGAGAAAATAAAAGTAGTTGAAAATTCAAATTTACCCTTGATTATTAGGAAAGAAAAAGGAACAGAATCTTGGTTAGTATCTTCAATAAAAGGATATATAATTACGTTTTTGATGGCAATTGCCAAAGACAAAATCGTGGAAGCGATGACGATTTTAAAAGAAAATAATGACCCAAAATCTCCTAAATAACCTTTGCGAACGAAAAGCGAATGGTCAGAAATCTTTTGCAGTTTTGATTGACCCTGATAAGGTAAATCTCGAAAAATTTTCAATTTTATTAGAACTTTGCATTAAATACAATGCAGATTATATATTTGTGGGTGGAAGTCTAATTACGCATTATGTGATGGAAGAAGTGATTGCAAAAATCAAGGAATATACTAATATTCCCGTAATTTTATTCCCAGGTAATAGCTTACATATTAATAATCAGGCAGATGCAATTTTATTATTATCATTAATTTCAGGAAGAAATCCCGAATTATTGATTGGTCAGCACGTAATTTCAGCTCCTATTTTACGTAAAAGTGGCTTAGAAATTCTTTCAACTGGTTATATGTTGATTGACAGCGGTCGACAAACAACGGTTTCCTATATTTCAAATACAACGCCTATTCCACAAGATAAACCTGGGATTGCGGCTTGTACGGCAATGGCGGGAGAAATGTTAGGTTTGAAATTAACGTATTTGGATGCTGGTTCGGGAGCCATGAATCCTGTATCACCAGAAATGATTGCTGCTGTCAGACAATCTGTTGACACGCCAATTATTGTAGGCGGTGGAATTAATTCTATTAGAAAAGCAAAAAATGCTCTTACTGCAGGTGCAGACGTAATTGTAGTAGGAAATGGAATTGAGGAGAATATTGATTTATTAAGGCAAATCGCTCTTACAGTTAACAGTTATCATGTAGCAGTTAACAGTCAAACATAACTTGACAAGTAATTTTAAAAGTTATTAAAAAAAGCGTGTGAAGGAAATCAATCTTTTACACGCTTTTTTGTTTACTGTTAATATCCACCTCTAAATTTATAAGTATCCGAAACCTTTTTAATTGCCACAATATACGCTGCTATTCTCATCGGAACTTTGTACTGCTGTGAAGTTAAAAAAACTTTATCAAAAGCATCTTTCATAATTCTGTCTGAACGACGATTTACTCTATCTAACGTCCATTTATAGCCAATTCTATTTTGTACCCACTCGAAATATGAAACCGTTACGCCTCCTGCATTTGCTAAAATATCAGGTACAACCAAAATTCCTTTTTCATTAATTATATCATCTGCCGAGGCTGAAGTTGGTCCATTTGCACCTTCCACAATCATTTTTGCTTGAATATAAGGAGCATTTTCATTGTTAATTACGTCTTCTTTTGCGGCTGGAACTAATACGTCCACATCAAGCATCAATAACTCTTCATTCGTAATTTTCTCTGCTCCAGGGAAATTTTCAAGCGTTCCTTTATTCAAATCACGGTACTTCATTGCTCCTTCAATATCAATTCCTTTTTCATTATAATATGCTCCTGAGATGTCAGAAATAGCTTTTATCATTACGCCTCGCTCGTGCAGGAGTGCCGCAGCGTGCGAACCTACGTTCCCAAAACCTTGCACAGCAGCAGTTGATTTATACGGATTAATTTTCAATTTATCCATTCCTGCTAGAGCCGAAGTCATTACGCCACGACCTGTTGCTTCGGTTCGTCCTAAAGAGCCACCTAAAACCAAAGGCTTACCTGTCACGACTGCGTTAACTGTCATTCCTTTTGCTTTCGAATATTCGTCCATTAGCCAAGCCATTTCACGGGGTCCTGTTCCCATATCTGGCGCTGGAATATCTTTATCAGGGCCAAAAACATCTAACATCGAAACCGTGTAGGCACGCATGAGCCGTTCCATTTCACCCGCTGACATTTCTCTTGGGTTACAAGCAATTCCGCCTTTTGCACCCCCGTAAGGAATATCGACGACTGCACATTTCCAAGTCATCCAAGCGGCTAAAGCACGAATTTCGTCCAAATTAACATCTGGATCGAAGCGAATTCCACCTTTACCAGGTCCTAATATATTGGAATGTAAAACTCGATACCCTTCAAAAACTTTGATAGAGCCATTGTCCATCGTGATGGGAAGTCCAACAGTCACCTGACGAGCTGGAACTTTCAAAATATAATACATTTCGTCTGAAATGCCCAAGAGTTCAACCGCCTTATCAAAGCGTTGCATCATGGATTCTAATGGATTTTCCTTGTCCTTGATCGGAGCAGGTTCTAAATATGTCATTCTATGTTGGAGAAAGGAGAATTTAGGAGAGAGAATTAAAAAAAACAAATTTCTTAATCTTTTGCTTTCATATTTATTCTCTCTTTTCTACTAAGTAAAAAGCGAATTTACTAAGTTTAAAACGTAAAAGTCAAGGGTTTCGTTTATAAGTATAAATACTTGATTTTCAGCTGAAAAGCATAAAATTGAGGTCATTTTACATTTTCCTTTTTAACTTTATGGTCAAGTAGCAATTTCACCAAATAATCGTTGGTGAAAGGCTAAAATTAAAAAATCATAAAATTTAAAAAAAATTTAATTAATTCTTGAAATATTGATATTAACTGAAAATGAATTTATCTTTGTACACTTTTTTACAGGTGAAATTCATTTTTAAGATTTTTACCTATAAAAAATACCGCCAAAATCCTTATCAGTGAACCCATAAACAATCCTATTCAAGAAAGATGGAGACATTAGTAGAACAAAAGACCAGATATTCAAGCGAAGACCTTAAAGAGTTTGAGGAGTTAATCACTAACAAATTAGAAGGAGTTAAAGGAGAATTGAATTATATCCGTGAAGCACTTCACAAACGTAATGATCCAGGTACCGATATTACAGGTGGAAGCTCAAAATTAATGGAAGATGGTGCTGATAGTACGGAGAAAGAAAGTATGAGTCAGTTAGCAGCACGTTTACAAAAATTCTCATTACAATTAGAAAACGCTTTAATTCGCATTAAAAATGGGACTTATGGCGTTTGCATTGATTCGGGAAAATTGATTCCGAAGGAACGCTTAAGAGCGGTTCCACATACACAACAGACGATTGAAGCTAAGTTGATGAAACAGCGATAAATTGTTCCATAGTGGTTAAAAGAGGGGTTAAAATGGACAAAATTATTCATTTCAACCCCTTTTGTGTTTTGTTGTCATGACTCAACATTCATTTCTAACCTATTTAAAATAAACTCAACTGCTCCATCTTTGGCTGAAATTTAGGTGCTTCAATTTTCAATTCGCATTGGTCAATTAATTGTTGAATCCAATAAGTTGCCATCTCGGGAGAGTTGATATTTTCGTTAATATGTACAAATAGCCAAAGTTCTTGTAGGCCCTCTTCCAACCATCCTTTTATTCTTTGTATCCATTCATCAATACGTTGATAATCAGAAGGGTGTTCATTTCCAATCCAACGAATAAAGGCTTTTGGAACAGAAAGACTTTGATGCACAACATCTCGTCTGCCTACAACATCCGTGATTACGGTAGCGTGTCCCATCTCGTTCAACATTGCCAAGGTTTCTTGCCAAATTTTTTCATTTTTAAACCAATCTTCGTGACGAAATTCTACGGCAATTTTCAGTTTATCAGGGAGGAATTTTAAATATTTTTCAAGAATCGGTAATTGTCTTGGCGTAAAATAAGGAGCTAATTGGAGGAAAGGCAATCCTAATTTATGACCCAGTTTTAGAATTTGCCCACAAAACTCATCGGTTAGACTTTCGGTATTTTGAAGCAGTTTATCATGAGAAATTACTTGAGGAAATTTAGTACAAAAGGTAAAATTATCAGTTGATTCTTCCAACCAACGCTCAATGGTTTCATCACTTGGAATTTGATAATGTGTTACATTAAGTTCGATAGTATTGAATTGTTGGGAGTATAATTTAAGTAAATCAGGTGTTTTGGCGTTATTAGGATAGATTTTTCCATTCCACTCTTTAACTGACCAAACAGGACAGCCCACTTTTATAAGCGGTAATTTCGAGGTATTTTTTAAAATTTGTTCGTTAAATAAATTATCTGGCTTGAGCCGTAAATCAACTTTTTCAAGTTCTTGAATAGAGATTTTTCCGAAGTCCATTTTTGTTTCTATTTAGTAATAAAGTTCTCATACGACATCATTTTCAGTCCAATTTATGGAATTTTTCATCCATTAATTTCTTGCAAAAAATTGTACCACTTAAAATTTAATCCTCCATTAACTCAAATAATGCTTCAATCTCCACAGGGATATTATCAGGTAATGTTCCCATTCCCACGGCACTTCTTACACCAATACCATTTTCAGTTCCCCATACTTGGGCGAAAAGTTCACTACAACCATTAATTACGTAGGGATGTCGTTCAAATTCTGTTACACAATTTACCATTCCTAAAATTTTAATAACTCTTTTAACTTTGTTCAAACTACCCAAATGCGTTTTGATAGTTGAGAGCATCGTTAAACCTACTTGACGAGCTGCCAATTTACCTTCCTCAATGTCTAAATCCTTTCCAATTCGTCCAATAATTAAACTTTTATCGTCTTTGACAGGTCCATGTCCAGATAAATAAAGGTATTTCCCATCAATTAAATAGGGCTTATAAACTCCCAAGGGCGTTGGGGCGGGAGGCAAAGTAAGTCCGAGTTTTTCAAAGGCTTCTTCAGCGGTAAAAGATTCGATATTGTTCATATTTTTGAAAGTTAAATTTAGCAAGGAAGATTTTACAATAAGTTCTATCTTTCTTGAACTAAATAATTTTTGTCAAAGATAATAAAAAAGGATTGGCTCATTTTTAGAGCCAATCCTTTTTAAACTTACTAACGGCATCATTTAAAGAATTTATTTTATCAATAATATTCGTCTTAATTCTGCCATGAATTTAATAATTATTGCTTGGGATCAAGTGCTTTATCAATTCTGAACAAACAATCTTGCAAGTGATATTTGCTCATTTTATCAAGCGTAGTCTGCATTAAAGCGACTCTTATTTCGTCTTTCAAAGTCAACAAATGTCCACGAGTTACGGAAATAATATCTGTTTTACGTGGATCAACTGCCAACGGAACAACACTTCCTCGATTTCCAAAACCAAATGATGGTGTAACACCAGAAGCATTCAAAGTAGCAATCATTTTCTCGACAAAAATCTTCTGTAAATTTCTTCTCGAAGCATCAATCATTTTTCGTGAACGCAACTCCGACCAGATAGAAGTACGCACGTCCGTAAATAACTCATCCATGTTGTATGAAGATGGAAATTTAGCATTTGTTTCAATAAAACGTTGCATTCTGTCTGGTGCAAATAAAGTATTCAAAGTTACTTCTTGAATTCTGCTAATCGCATCAATTCCTTGATCGGGACGAGTTTTTGAGATAATTTTTTCATCCAATAACCAAGTTGGTGTATCAAAAACCTGACGATTTAACCACAAAACAGCGTCTTTTTGGATAGCACGTGGCGTTGGTTCATAAACTGCCCCTTGCTCATCCGATGATTTTGGTGTTTCATAAATACCTCCTACATTTTTTGTAACGTGACCAATATAACGACGATATTGATTCACAATTTCGTTATAACCTTCCGTTAACATATCATAATCTTGTGCTTCCTCTTTTGTCCATTGTGATAAATTTGGCAGGATTCTTTTCAAGTTTTTGATACCGTAATCACTTGCCAACATATTATTGTCACCCAAACATTCCGACTGCGTGCGGGGATCATAAGGATTGCTTTCCGTTCCAAACCAAATTCTTGGATTTTTGGCGTATTCAGCAATAAATTGCTTATTCAAGGTCTTCTGATCATCTTCTGGCGTTGCTCCTTCGAGGGTTTGATACGCCCATTTTACCGCCCAAATATCATATTCTCCAATTCTTGGGTATAAATCTTTTACCCCATCTTCTGGTTGAGCCACGTAATTAAAACGAGCATAATCCATGATTGAAGGTGTATGTCCATGAGCAGCAATCCAAGCGGGATTACGCAAATTTTCAACAGGAATGGTCGAACTTGACCCAAAATTATGTCTTAAACCGATGGTATGCCCAACTTCATGAGATGACACAAAACGGATTAAATCACCCATCAATTCATCATCAAATTTATTCTTTCTTGCCCGTGGGTCAACGGCTGCACCTTGCGTCATATACCACTTTTTCAAGAGTTTCATTACATTGTGATACCAACCAATATGGCTTTCTAAAATCTCGCCCGAACGTGGATCATTCACGTTAGGTCCGTAAGCGTTTTCAATATCCGAAGCAAAATAACGAATCGCTGAATAACGAGCATCTTCTAAACTGATAGTAGTGTCATTATCCGCCAAAATTTCTCCTCTAATTGCATTTTTCCAACCAGCGGCCTCAAAGGCTTTTTGCCAATCATCCACGCCTAATTTCAAATATTTTCTCCATTTTGCTGGCGTTGCAGGGTCGATATAATACACAATTGGTTTCTTTGGTTCAATCAATTCTCCTCGTTTTTGTTTCGCAGCATCTTCGGCATTTTTAGGTTCTAAACGCCATCTGACTGCAAAAGTACGGTCTTCAGTACGCTGTCCGCCTTCCTCAAAAACAGTATATCCATTGGCAAAATACCCGATTCGTGGGTCATAATAACGTTGTTTCATTGATTCTCTTGGCAACAAAATCATTGAGGTATTTATTTCCATCGTAACAGCACCCGAAACCGCAATGGCAGGAATACTTACCGATGGAATTGGACTTGGCGATGGAGGACCAAAAGAAGGCGTTGGAGGTGAACCATTAAAAGTTTTTACCGTCCTAATTTCTGTATTTATCGGAAACGTTTTAATGCTCTGAATATAAGAACGGTCGGCAGCAATAGACGTAATTTTGTACAGCGTTTTTGTTAAAGGAGGCAACGAAACTATTTGATTATCACCCTTAAAAAAGTCCGTAATTTCAATAATGGTTGAAGATAATTTAGTAACAGAATCCTTTCTAAATGCTTTAATGTCAAAGGCTTGTGCAATTGGTTGAACATTAGAATTTTTTACTGCTTTATACATCGGAGCCGTTGAATCTGGCGAAACATTGATGTATTGAATGGCACGTAAAAAAACTTTATTCTCAGGTCCTTTCTCAAAATTAATTACCTGACGATTCAATAATTCACCGCCGTAAGTCCCAGGAATCGTAGCCGCTTTTGTGATACGAGTGATAGTCATAATCTCACGACCCATCAAAGAATCTGGGATTTCAAAGTAATATTTATCTTCTACTTTATGCACAGTGAGAAGTCCTTTTGAGGTTTTTGCTTTGTCGGTAATTACCTCTTTAAAGGGTTTTGGTCCTATTTTAGGGGTTTCGGCAGGCTTTGCTGGAGTGGCAGGGATTGGAGGTGTTTTTACATCTCCTCTCTTGTCTTGTGCTTTGGCAGTTAGGGTTAGGAAAGCCAAAGAAGCCAAAAACAAGGCATTCTTAGTGATTTTTAGCATGATGAATGGTTTGTTATTTTTTGTAACAACGAAAATACAAAAAAATGCAGTTCCACTGTGGGTTTGATTTAAAAATTTTCTGTGATGAATGGACTTTTGAGAATTATTTTAACCATATCAGTCAGTGATTTTTTGCGTAAATTGCGAAGCAAACTAATAAAATACTAAATGAAAAAATTAATTATCCTCAAACTATCATTATTTTCATTAATTTTCTTGACGTTGATGTCCGTGTCTCCGCAGATAATAGCACAGATAAAGTCGTCTGTAGAAATATCTGGGACTAAAAGTCAGACAACAACGACACGGACAGTTCCAACCCCCGACAATCTTTTTCCGAATGCCAATATGCGTTGGGTTGATTCAGTTTTTAATATTTTATCGGTTGATGAAAAAATCGGGCAATTAATGATGCCCCGTGGCAATTATACCTACGATTATGATACAGCTCGTTTTTATAAAATTATTCGAGACTATCATGTGGGAGGATTTGTATTATTTAAGAATCGTCCTACGGCTCAGGCTTTATTGGTCAATAAGTTACAGGCAATGTCCAAAGTGCCTTTAATTATTGGTATGGATATGGAATGGGGCTTAGAAATGCGTTTGGATAGCACGGTTCGTTTTCCCTATCAAATGACTTTGGGAGCAATGCAGGGCAACGAAAATTTGATTGAGGAAATGGGTTTACAACTCGCACAACAATGCAAACGCATGGGTATTCATATAAATTATGCACCCGTTGTAGATATTAATAACAACCCTAATAATCCAGTTATTAACTACCGCTCTTTTGGTGAAAATCGAGAGAAAGTAACTTCAAAAGCGCTGGCGTATATGCGTGGCTTACAAAAAGGCGGTATTATTACTTCGGCAAAACACTTTCCTGGACATGGAGATACGGGCGTGGATTCTCATACGGATTTACCCGTAATTCCTCATAACCGTAACCGTTTGGATTCTTTAGAACTATTTCCGTATCGTGAATTAATAAAAAATGGTTTGCAGGGAGTGATGATTGCACACTTAAGTATTCCATCTTTGGATACTACTAAGAATTTAGCTTCCACTTTATCCCAAAAAATTGTTACTGATTTATTACGTAAAGACTTAAATTTCAAAGGATTAGTTTTTACAGATGCGATGGATATGCAAGGAGCCGTCAAGTTTTTTCCCGAAGGAATTGCAAACGTAAAAGCTATTTTGGCAGGAAATGACATTTTGGAAACGTTTGTAGATGTTCCAGCGGCTTTTAATGCTATTAAAAAAGCGTTGGAAAAGGGAGAAATTGCACAAACTGATATTGACGGACGAGTAAAAAGAATTTTAATGGCAAAGGCTTGGGCGGGTTTGGATAATTATAAACCTATCAAAATCAACAACTTAGTTGAAGAGTTGAATCCTGCAAAATCTCAGGCTTTGAATCGTCAATTTGCGGAGGAAACAGTTACTTTATTAATCAATAGTGATAACATTCTTCCACTTCAAAATTTGGATACTTTGAGGATTGCTTCTTTAAATATTGGTAATCCATCGTTCGGTTCGAAGTTGCCAACTGATTATCAGAAAATGTTGTCCAATTACACAGACGTTCAGCATTTTAATTTAGATGAAAATTCAAGCGATTCAACAATTCAGCGAGTACGTGATGCTTTAAAAAATTATAATTTAATTTTAATGGCGGTAAATGGGCAATCAGTTCGTCCAACCAAAAATTATAATATCAATCCTAAAATTCAGACTTTAGTTTCGGAGTTTGCTAATTCTACAAAAACAATCGTTTCGCTGTTTTCAAATGCTTATACTTTATCTAAATTCGAGAATTTAGATAAGGCAAAAGCATTAACAATTACCTACCAAGAAAGCCCACAAATGCACGAGGCTGTGGCAACTGCAGAATTGATCTTTGGTGCCATTGGAGCGAAAGGAAAATTGCCAGTAACGGCAAATATGACGTTCAGGTATAATGATGGATTGGTAACTCAGCCGCTTAAAAGATTTCAATATGCGTTGCCTGAAAATGTTGGAATTGATACAAAATTCTTAAATTACAAAGTGGATTCAATTGTAAATGAAGCGATTAGACAAAAAGCAACGCCTGGAGCAGTTGTTTTAATTGCGAAGAACGGCAAGATAATTTTGCATAAAGCATACGGAAAACATACCTATGAAGGACCAGAAAAGGTACTGACTACTGATTTGTATGATTTGGCTTCTATTACCAAAATTAGCACATCAGTTCCCGCCATGATGAAAATGGAAGATGAAGGGAAATTTACACTCGATAATACGATGGGAGATTTAATGCCATCTTGGAAAGAATCCAATAAGTCAGGATTAGTTTATAAAGATATTTTCACCCACCAAGCTCGTTTAAAAGCATGGATTCCATTTTGGATGGATTGTATTGATTCTACTAAAATGGTGTTGGCAAGTAAGATTTACAAAGAGAAATATTCTGAGAAATATACAATTACATTTTGGGATAAATTATTTAGAAAAAAGAAGGCTTTGCAAAGAATTTGTCAGGCAATTCAGACAGATAAACAATTATGGAAAGATTGTGTAAATTTAGTAAAAGACCCGACTATTTGGAAACCTAATACATTTGCTTACAAACCTTCAAAGAATTTTACAATTCAAATTGCAGACGATTTATGGTTACATAAAGATTATGATAAAACGCTTTTTAAAGCTATTGAAGATTCGCCTTTGCGTGAGAAAAAAGAATATGTATATTCGGATTTGTCCTATTATTTATATCCACAAATCATTCCACGTTTGACGGGTAAGGATTTTCCAACGTTTTTGAGTGATACTTTCTACAAACCTTTAGGAGCAAACACCTTGACATATTTACCGAGAGAAAAATTCCCATTATCAAAAATCGTCCCAACGGAATACGATTCTTTATACCGAAAAACCCTCATACACGGGCGAGTACACGATGAAGGAGCATCCATGTTAGGTGGAATTTCTGGACATGCTGGACTTTTTGGAACTGCCCAAGATTTGGCGAAATTGATGCAAATGTATCTACAAAAAGGATTTTACGGAGGCAAAAGATTTATCAACGAAAGTACCTTGAACGAATGGACAAGTTATCCATTCCCAACGGAAGTAAATAGTAGAAGAGGCGTAGGTTTCGACAAGCCCGACCGCAAGAAAGCAGGAATTAGTGCCGCCCCAAGTGCGAGTGCCAGCAGTTTTGGACATTCGGGTTACACGGGGACATACACTTGGGTTGATCCAGACAATCAATTGGTTTATGTATTTCTCTGTAACCGAGTTTATCCAACCCGCAATAATTCAAAATTATATGATTTGAACGTACGGACGAATATTAATGAAGTGATTTATCAAGCGATTAAGAAAGGCATATAGAATTAATTATTAAGCATAAAAAAAGTAGCACGGAATTATTCTATACTACTTTTTTTATGCTTAATAAATTCCTTACGGTAAATCCAACAAAAACCCAATCGTAAAATTGGCATCCCAATCGAATACAAATTGCTTGCAACCCGTTGTTTCTGCAATAGTTTTATAGATATTTAAACCTGCTTTTGACTTGGCATTATCCAACTTATACGCTGATGGAGCATCCAAAACAGTATAACGTTCTTTGCCGTTACGAACTTTTTTAGCTAATTCAAATGGTACACCACCGATGATAAAACACAGATTACGCTTGTCAGAAGGGATTTGCTTTACTTTCGCCTGTACCTCCGTTGAAACTGTTTCATCGGTAGTACCTTTCTCGAAATATTTGGCTCCATAAGTCTCTACTGAAGAAATTTTAGAACCTTCTTTCCAAGAAATTTTAGTA
Source organism: Arcicella sp. (assembly GCA_014376355.1). GTDB lineage: Bacteria > Bacteroidota > Bacteroidia > Cytophagales > Spirosomataceae > Arcicella. The sequence goes on from JACMRQ010000495.1 coordinate 18,452, forward strand.
TTTCCCGAACCAATGTCAGCTACAAAAGAATTATCAGCAAACTTGGGTGGTTGAACACATTTTAATCCCAATTGTCCTTCTTTTTCAGGCGTAACCGTGTTTACGAAGTATTTTAAAGATTTTAAAACATTAATAATTTTTTGCGTACCTTCGGATTTTAAGGCTCCAGAACTTACTACGAAGTGAATATCTTTTCCGCTCACGCCATAGTCCAACATTCCACCGATGTATTTTTTCAAGCCAATTCTGATATCATCATCGGAAGCCATATTTTCCATTACCAAGCTATTTCCGAACTCTGCTTTTTCTTGTTTCCAGTTTTTATCGGCATCAATTCTAATAATAAATGAATTAAAACCCGACGCACCTAATTCTACTACACCTTTTAATTTCCCAGCCACTGGTCCAGGAGGCGTATAGTTAAAAGCAGTTTTTTGTCCTTCGTCAGCAACAGCAGCACTTTGCGAATTGGTAGCAGAATTACTGGGTTCAGCAGGATTTGAAGCATTATCAGTACCCGATGTTGCAGTATTTGTTTCTGTCTGAGTTACGGGGACTAATTTTTTGAGGGCTTCTTGTCCTCCAAACATTCGGAAGCCAAAATAAATAGCTCCAATAATAAGGGCGGTGATAATTAATCTACCCGCAACGGTTAGTTTTTGCATAATTGATTTTTTTAACGGTAAGTATCTTTTAAAACTTAAATATCCCCTAAATTAAACAAACTCTTTATTTCTCACAATTTTGATTGGGTTGTTTGGTAAATTGGTCTTGTAAATTTGTAATTTTTAAGGATGGAATAAATATTTTGTTCATAATTATCCATAAAAAAAGGCAGATGATTTCTCATCTACCGCTCTGATAATTATATGTTTGAACTATTCCGGTCGAATCTTAATAATCTTTACCGTTGTTCTACGATTCTTTTGATGTTCGGCTTCAGTGCAACTTACACCGTCCACGCAGGTATTCACCAAATCGCTTTCTCCGTATCCTCTCGCCAACATTCGGCTTTTCTCGATTCCTTTTTTAGCAATGTAATCAACAGCTGCTTGAGCTCTTTTTTCCGAAAGATTCATGTTATCTTGTGCTTCTCCCCTACTATCCGTGTGCGAACCTAACTCAATAACCATCGAAGGAAATTTTCGTAAGGTAGCCACTAGTTTATCCAACTCCCGAGCTGCATCTTTACGAATTTCTGCAACATTTGAATCATAATAAATATTATCCATTGTGATTAAATCACCTTCTTTGAAAAGCCCTAAACCTAAAGATATTTCCTTCGCTTTTCCTTTCTTTACCTTCATAATTTTGTTGACGTTCGTTCCGTAACCGTCTTTTGAAACTTCTAATGTATAATCACAACCATCAGTCATATTGAAGGCATAAACTCCGTCTGGACCCGTCATAACTCGTTGTGTTGAATTATCACAATCATTTTTAAAAGTCACTAAAACCCCCTCCATCGGTATTTTTTCAACTTCTGTTTTCACGATACCTTTCAATGATGACTTCTTTTTTGTGAGAGATTCGGGTTTAAATACGGGTGCAGACAATGGAGTCACAACTTTCTCAATAACTGCTTGTGGTTCAAGTTCTGGCTTAAAAATTTGCACTTTCATCATAGGCACTTGCAAACGTGAAGGTTCTTCATCGGCTTCACCTTTGGTTGAATATCCTATAAAGTTTGTGACATAACCTTCTTTCCCAATTTTTATCGAATAATCCAAGTTCTGTCCTGTACAAAACTTCAAATTTCCGTTTTTATCAGTTTTCTCTTTCTCGGAAGCTCCTCCTTGGGGATTGATTTCAACGTCTGTATCAGCAACAGGTTCTTTAGTTTCTGAATCAAAAATATTCACTGTCATTTCACGACAATCATACAAAGAAGTTCCTGCCTCAATTGAGAAACGATAAATGTCATCATCTTCACCCCGTTTGCGGTCGGAACTGAAATAACCTGTTTTTCGATTCCCGTCTGTAATAATACCAAAGTCATCATTGGGTGAATTGAACGGTTCTCCTAACGATATGGGTTTATTGACATTTTTCCCATTTTTCATTTCTACGAAAAATAAATCTAAACCACCTTCACCACCCCAACCATCCGATGAATAATAAAGATTCCCGTTATCATCAACGAATGGGAAAGCCTCTACTCCCTTTGAGTTAACGTCTTTTCCTAAGTTTTTAGGTTCGCCCCAATTGCCTTTTTTATTTTCAACTACCCAAATATCCATACCCCCAAAACCGCCTTCACGATCGGAGGCAAAGTATAATAATTTGCCATCCTTCGATAAAGATGGATGAGCTGTAGAGAATTCATCATTATTAAATGGTAATTCTGTTGCTTCTCCCCACGCTCCGTTTATGTTCTCGGCAGAATAGAGTTTTAATTTTGTTATGTTATCTTCACTCGCTCCTTTTTCACCCGCATTGTAATTGTTTCTTGTAAAAATAATTTGAGAAAAGTCCTTACTAAACGTGGCTGGACCTTCGTGAAATTTAGTGTTTAATGTTTTACTAAATATCTCTGATTCAGCAATTTGCCCTTTGATTTTTGCACTTATTTCATCAGTATTCTCAAAGAAATTTAACGTTTTTGAGTCGTTTGCCGTTGGACGAGAATAATAATCGTTACCCAAAGAGTTTACGTCACCAGATAATATCCTCTTAGATTTTTTAGCATTTCCATCACTGCCTAAAGTCTGAACATTACTGATGTCATTCAAGTAAAAGAGGTCTAAATATCCACCCTTTTCATTCAACAAACTTGTTCCAGCACCTTTGCCCGAACAATAAACGATTCCATCACGGTAATACATCGGGCTAAATTCTGGATTTGTCGTGTTGAAACCTAAGAAATCAACCTTGTATTTTCTTTTTCCGCTTGTTAAGGCTGAAACATCCTCTAAAATATTTGGAGTAATCGCAGCCCCAAGTGAATTAACTGTTTGGTTTTCAACAATTTGCGATGCACTATATTTATCGTAATATTTTTGTGATTCTTTGTATTTTCTGTTTTCTGCTAAAACTTGGGCAAATTGTAAGTATGATTTCGTATTACCGCCCATCAAATCGGAACCTGATACGAAGACTTGACGAAATATACGCTCTGCATTTGTTCCATCATTGGCTTGTTTATAACTACTGGCGAGTTTTAACAAAACAGATAATTTATCAGCTTCTGAAAGCGTGGTAGAATCATTTTTCAATAGGGCTTCAAATTTTTGAATGGCAGTCGGAAAACTCCGAAGTTCAAAATGACGTATGGCATCATTCAACAACAGATTTGTATGTTGAGCAGAAATATTACTCAAAAGAGCAGTTACTAACGTGAGGGTAAGTCCGATTTTTCTTAACTTAGACATTTTTACAAGTATGGTAAGTCCGTTTGTATCCTAACAATTTTCGTCTCATCAATGTATTTCGGCGATTATATTTATATCATTAAGGATTTTTGATGGGCTATGTAGGCGAATTTCCGAAGAAAATGTATCGTCCTCCACAAAAGTTATAGCATAAATCATGCCAAGAATATTTATTTTTGATAAAAATTTACGTGCATTTTTATCATAAACATCTGATTATCAGTGTTTTAAAAAATAATATTTTCAGATATCCAAATCTTAAATCATCCTTAAAATAAAATAAATGTTACAAAGTTTTTATAAAGAAACCCTCATTGAAGCAGGATTAGACGAAGCAGGTCGTGGTTGTCTATCTGGTCCAGTTGTAGCTTCAGCTGTAATTTTACCAAAATATTATCAACATAGATTACTAAACGATTCAAAGCAACTTACAAAAAAACAACGTGAAACCTTGCGTGTAGATATTATCCGTGACGCTCTTGCTTACGAGATTGCTGAAGTTTCCAATCAAGAAATTGATGAAATAAATATTCTAAAAGCCAGTATGAAAGCTATGCACTTGGCGATTGATAAACTCATGATTCGTCCAGAACATTTATTGATTGATGGCAATCGTTTTCCAATTTATCCCCTTATTCCACATACTTGTATCGTGAAAGGCGACAGCAAGTTTTTATCCATTGCAGCCGCTTCGATTTTAGCAAAAACCTATCGAGATGATTTAATGGAAAACCTTGCCAAAGATTTTCCAGAATATGGTTGGCAACAAAATGCGGGCTATCCAACTTTAAAACATCGAAATGCCATTAAAGAATTTGGCGTAACGATTCATCATCGTCTGACGTATCGGTTTGAAAGATAAAATTTGTTTTATGTAACTAATAATGTTACATTTTTGCTACATTTGTTCCATAATGATAACAAGTATTACCCATAAAGGATTACGACTACTATTTGAAAATGATGACGCATCAAAGATTCAGTCTATTCATGCTCAAAAATTGCGTAATATTCTTACTCGTCTTGATAATGCTGAAACTTTGAGTGATTTGAATTATCCAGGTTCGAGCTTACATCCGCTCAAAGGTAATTTTAAAGGCTTTTGGGCTTTGAAAGTGGATAAAAATTATCGTGTAATTTTTATCTTTACTGAAAATAAAGGAGAAGTTTCAGTAGAAATTTCAGACGTAGATTATATGGATTATCATTAAATTTTAAAAAATAAAGTCATGCTAAAAAGAGGAATGAAGCCTGTACATCCAGGTATTTTAATTCGTGAAAATATAGAGGGATTACGTTCAGAAGGCAAAAATATTACGATTGAAGACGTTTCAAATGCCCTTGGAATCACTCGTAAAACACTTTCAAATGTTATGAATGGTCATCAAGGAATTAGCCCTGCAATGGCAGTTCGTTTATCAGAATGCTTTGGGACAACCGCTAAATTTTGGTTGAATATTCAACAAAGCTGTGATTTATTTGAAGCCGAGAAAACTGTTCACCGTCAAAGTATAGTTCATCTTTGGGAACGCCCCTTAATGGCTGAAATGGTTTAAAAGCGTAGTTTTCAAAATCATTCCGCCCTTAAAAACTCCACACTCCAAAAATGTCTTTCCGCTCAATACTTGCTAAACCTTTTGCCTCATTCGTAGTTCAAAACCGTCGAAAATGGGAAGAACGTGCTGTTGAAACGCAACTCGCTTTAATGAAATCACTGGTTTTGGAAGCATCCCAAACACTTTTTGGAAAAGATAATCATTTTTCAAAAATAGCTGATTATCAAGATTTCAAGCAGTCTATTCAAGTTCAAGATTATGAAAAACTGAAGCCATATATTGAAAAAGTGGTCGCTGGTGAACCTGATATTTTGTGGAAAGGGAAGCCTTTATATTTCGCTAAAACTTCAGGTACAACTTCGGGCGTAAAATATATTCCCATCTCCAAAGAATCCATCGGTTTTCATATCAACGGAGCGAGAGATGCACTTTTAAGTTATGTTCATGAAACGGGTAATTCAAAATTCTTGGATAAAAACCTTATGTTTTTATCGGGTTCGCCAGAGATGCACAAGAAAAATGGCATCTTCACAGGGCGACTTTCGGGCATTGTTAATCATCATGTGCCAGGGTATTTGCGAAGTAATCAAATGCCAAGTTATGAGACAAATTGCATCGAAGATTGGGAAACAAAACTTGAAAAAATTATAGATGAGACTATCGACAAACCGATGTCGCTCATCTCAGGTATTCCGCCTTGGGTACAGATGTATTTCGACCGTATTCAGGCTCGAACAGGCAAAAAGATCAGAGACGTTTTTCCAGAATTTTCCCTCTTCGTTTATGGTGGTGTAAACTTTGAACCATACCGTGCAAGACTTTATGAATCAATTGGTTACAAGATAGATTCCATTGAAACGTATCCTGCTTCCGAAGGATTTATTGCCTATCAAGATTCTCAAAATGAAGAAGGACTTTTATTATTATTAAACTCAGGAGTTTTCTACGAATTTATTCCTTCGGATGACTATTTTAAACCCAATCCCAGAAGATTACATATTGGAGAAGTACAATTAGGCGTAAATTATGCAGTGATAATGAATACCAACGCAGGGCTTTGGGGGTATTCCATCGGTGATACCGTAAAATTTGTTTCATTGGACCCCTATCGAATTGTAGTTTCGGGCAGAATCAAGCATTTTATATCGGCTTTTGGCGAACACGTCATTGGTGAAGAAGTTGAAAAAGCCATGCAATTTGCTATGCAACAACAACCCGAAACAGAATTGGTGGAATTTACGGTTGCCCCACAAGTTAGTCCACCCGAAGGCGGATTACCCTATCACGAATGGTTTGTTGAGTTTTCGAGAGAACCCCAAAATTTGGAATTATTCGCTCAAGACGTGAATCAAAAATTATCAGAATTAAATATATATTATCAAGATTTAATGGTTGGAAATATCCTTAAACCTTTAAAAATCAAATCATTACACCGAAATTCTTTTATTGATTATATGAAAAAAGAAGGCAAATTAGGTGGACAAAATAAAGTACCGAGATTATCGAATGATCGAGGAATTGCGGATAAATTATAGGGTTACCGTTTTGGTAAATTTCATTATCTTTGTAAAATTAAAGCACCTAATTTATGAGAATATTTTCAAAAAGTACTTTAAAACTTTTTTGGGAAAAACACGCTGACTCAGAACAAAGTTTAAAAACTTGGCATGAAGAAGTTAAAGATGCAATTTGAAAAACCCCATTGGATGTAAAAATGGTTTATCCAAAAGCCAGTATTGTTGCAGATAATAGAGTTATTTTCAATATTTGTGGAAATAAATATCGACTGGTTGTAAAATTTAATTACGAAAAAGAATGGGCTTTCATCCGATTCATTGGTAAACATTCAGATTATGATAAAATAGATGTCACCATAATTTAAAATCAACAACTTATGAATTATAAAATCATAAAAACAGAAGAAGAATATCAAAAAAACTTAGCTCGATTTGCTGAAATTTTTGATGCATCTGAAGGCAGTTTAGATAGTGATGAGGCAGATATTTTAGCTTTGTTAATTGAAAAATATGAAGATGTTACTTATTCAATTGAAGCACCAGACCCAATTGAAGCTATTAAATTTAGGATGGAACAATTAGATATGCAAACAAAAGACTTAGCAAATATTCTTAATTATAAAAGTCGTGTAAGTGAGATTTTAAATAGAAAACGAAAATTAACCTTAAAAATGATTAGAAGTTTACATGAGACACTTGGTATTCCATTTAGTGTATTGATACAAAAATATTAGACATTCTCACAAAAACAAACCCTCCACAAAAGAAATTTTATGGAGGGTTTGTTTTTATTTATTTGAACATTTTGAAATTATAAAAACTCATAATCTTCACTATTACTTCTTCTCAGGCAACAGAATTACTTTAATCATGTTCTCGGCAAAGTATTTTTTCGCTGCTATTTTCGTGCTTTCAACGGTTACCTTCTTTAGCATTTCGTTTTCTTTCAACACTTCCTTTACGTCTTCATTATCTTGATATTGTGCTTGTAAATAGCCCAACCAGAAACCATTTTCACGTAATTGCGTCTCCGTTTGACGTTTTGTTTCAATTTTAAACTTGTCAATATCAGTCTGTTCTGCTCCTGAAGCTTTCACTTTTTGGATTTCTGCCATCGTACGGTTTACCAATTTCTCCACATTTTCTGGAGCACACTGAAAGGCAATTTTGAACGAATAACGCTTAGCTGGAATCTTAGAAACTGAACCACTTACGCCCACGCCATACACGCCCGATTCTTCCTCCCGTAATTTCTCAATCAACTTAATTTCCAATACTTCCGAAAGTGCCTCAACTTGGGTTTCATTCTCTGGCGTAGCCTCATAATCACCCGACCAAACCATTGTTACACGAGCTTTTGATTCAGTGCCTTTATAAAGCGTTTTTTCCACTTTCCCTTTCGGCGGACGAATCCCTAAATCTTTGAAAGTTTCCTTGCGTCTTGTTGAAGGCAAACCGCCCAAATACTTTTCTAACATCGGTTTTATATCGTCATTTTTAAAATTTCCTACGAATAAAAACGTAAAGTCAGAGGCATCAGCGTACCGTTCTTTGTAAATTTCAAAGGCACGTTTAGCATCAATTTTATTGAAACGTTCAGCCGTCATTGGGAAATTTCGAGGAGCATAATTACTCAAAATCATACTCAATGTGTCGTTATAAACTTTTTCAGGGGTAAGCGTTTTTTGCTGACTTTCTAAGAAATTACTCACATTCGCTACAAAACCTTTAATAACATCTGCATCAAAGCGGGGTTGTGTAAAATCGCTATATATTAATTGCAAAGCCGTTTCAAGGTCTTTTGGGTTAGTTGAGCCATTGATATTTTCAGAGGTTTCAGTAACATAAGGCGAAATCTGTGCAACTTTACCAGTCATCATTTTCTGCAAATTTATTGCTGAAAATTCACCCAAACCACCCATTGAAGTAATTGTTGAAGATAAAGCAGCATTATCAGCATCTTTATTCGAATATAAGTTTGTGCCTCCGTTGCTGTATGCACTAATCAAAATTTCGTCATTTTTAAAGTCCGTTGGTTTTAAAATAGCCCTTACACCATTGGCAAAAGTCAATTCGGTAACACCAATTTCAGGAATTTGCTTGGTCGAAATCACTTTTGTACCAGTCGGTAATTTGGCAATCAAAGGTTTGTTAATCGTATTATCAATATAAGCCGTTACGTTTTTACCAGCCGTATTTATCCATTCTCTAATTTGGGCTTCCGTTGGTAAGGTTGCTTTTTCCTTTTCTGGTGCTAACAAAATTACCGCCCTATTTTCAGTCGTAATTAAGGTATTACTCAAAGCATTTACTTCTTCTAATTTTATACCTTCCAAGTATTTTTTAGTAAAATCAAAACTAAAATCAGGCGAAGTTAAATTTTCATCTTCGGTAAATGCTCCAACCAAACCGCCAACAATTTGCTCGGAAGAAGTTTTATCTTTTTCCTTGAATGCTTTTTCTTGTCCGACCATATATTCGGTTTTAGTACGTGCTAATTCCGAGGCAGTAAAACCAAATTTCTTGGCTTTTGCGGTTTCTTCCAAAACGGCAACCAAGGCTTTTTCAACATTTCCACTCTTTGCAACGGCAATTGAAGTGAAAGCATCCAGATTTCCAATACCTCCCAAAAATCCACCATAACTGGCATTTCCAAATAAAAATGGAGGTTCAGCTTTTTGCGTAAGTTCTTGAATTCGAGCCGATAACATTTGATTAAACAACGAACGAACCATACCGTCACGACGGTCTTGATAGGTTACATCTTTGCGTTCGGGTTGTTTACACATTACCTGAATAAGGGTGTACGGTTGCTCAGGGTCAGTCACAATGGCAACGTCCGTACCGCCAGTAAGCGGAATCGTATATTTGGTTCTTTCTTTCTCGTTTGCAGGATTTTGAATACTCCCAAATTTTTCAATAATCATCTTTTCAACCATCGCCACATCAATATCACCCACGACGGCAACTCCCTCTAAATCAGGACGATAAAAGTCTTTGTGGAACTGATTTAAGGTTTCATACTTAAAGTTTTTGAGAATACTATCTTTACCGATTGGCAGACGTTTGGCGTATTGAGAGTTATTCAAAATTACGGGAAAAAATTTATCTCTCATCCTTGCATTTGCTCCTTTACCCGTACGAGATTCTTCCAAAACTACACCTCTTTCTTTATCAATTTCCGAGGGGTCAAGGATAGCATTATGAGCCCAATCTTCCAAAATTTGCATTCCTTTTTTGAAAACTTCGATTGAATCAGTTGGTACAGGCAACATATAAACCGTTTCATCGAAACTGGTGTACGCATTCAGATCCGCCCCAAAACGAACCCCAGATTTTTGGAGGAAATTAACTAATTCATTTTTTGGAAAATTCTTCGTTCCGTTAAAATTCATGTGTTCCATGAAGTGAGCAAGCCCTTGTTGGTCATCATTTTCAAGAACCGAACCAGCCTTAACCATCAAACGCAATTGAGCCCGATTTTTGGGTTCAGCATTTTTCATGATGTAGTATTTTAAACCATTGGGAAGGGTACCCGTTTTGACCCGTGGATCCATCGGAAGAGGCATTTTGCTCAAATCTTCTTGAGCCATTATCGCAAAGTTGGTGCATAGACCCAACGTTAAACCTGCGATTAGTGTAGTAATTTTTTTCATTAGTAAAAAGGCTTCCTACCCCATCGGAGGCGATTTGTTTTAAGATTATAATGTCTTCGGGGGAGACACGCCTGGATAAGACTGAACTAAATAATTGGTTGCAAAGTAATACTTATTTTTGGAGAATAATGGTGATAGAGCCTATAAATTATCGGTCAGAAATATTTAACGGTCATATTTTTTAAAATACTGGCTTTTTGCGTAGAAGTAGGTGATTATGAAAGTAATTGCCATCATTCCACAAATAATTATCATTAGATATTTTCCAAGCCCTTTTGGGGCGAAATAGATAACTAATAATAAACCAAATACGCCAAAACCAAATAACAATCGCCCCCGTAATTGACAAAATTTACGCCATACATCCTCATCTTCAAGATACATAGAAACGTTTTCTGAGGGCATTGGTTTTAAAGAATAATAATTTCCATATAAAATGACCAAAATGAACAAATATGATTCTGTAATAATTCTTAGTTCCAAAAATTTGATGTAAAATAAAATAAAAATTATTGCTAAACAGATTTGATTAATTACAAAAAGAGTATCTATCTTTTTACTTATATATTTCTGTTTTTCATCCCCGTTTTTAAGTATATCTCTTCCACCAAAGATATACGTAATAATTATCATAACGTTAAAAGTAGTAATTCCAGAAATCAAGAAATCTAATTTACTGTCTTCTATATCTTGGGCAATTAAGTAAGCTAAAATACAAAATATAATTGGAACAATGCAGAAAGCAATTTTTGTGAGTAAATCTTTAATTTTCATAATTTTAAGTGGTTTTTTAGTGGAATTTATTACGTTTTAAACTGAACAAACCAAGCCATGATTTCATCCATGACGGTCATATTGAGGGAATATTCTACAAATTGCCCTTTCTTCACGGCAACAACCAAATCTGCCTGTTTCAGCAAATCTAAATGATGCGAGATACTGGGTTTGGTCATGTTGAATTTATCGGCAATATCGCCTGCATTCATGTCGCCCTCTTTCAGCATTTCTAATATTTCCCTTCGGGTATGGTCGTTTAAGGCTTTGAAAAGTATGTTCATTTTGTTTTAACTTCTGTGTCTGCAATAGTTTGGGATTTTTTGTACATGACCCAACATGATCCTAAATAATAGGCAAAAAGTATCCCTAAGATACCAAAAAGAAATATTTTGGTTGTATTTGGTAAAATTATAAAAAGAATTACAATAACTAAACCAAAGTAGAATTGGAATCGCCCTTCCAGTCGTTGTGATTTTTTATAAATATTTGACTTATTTCTTTCTCTAATACTGCTTTTAAAAACAAAAATATTAGTTGAAATAATAACAAACTGGTAATTGCCATCTATCATCATAAAAATACCGAATAATATCAGTATGGGATTGTAACTCGCATTAGGATTTTTATAAAAAATATAATAGTAAATAAATCCTGAAATACATAAATAAAAGAATGCCCAAATGATGCTTAAACGATTATTTAGTAACTGATTATTTGCTATTTTTGGTTTCCAAAGACTTTTGAAATGTCTAAAAACATGAATTCCATAAGCAAATAACATCATACCTGAAAATGGGTCAGAACCATCTGTACTTATGGATTGAGATAGTTTGTCTCTAAAATAAAAGGCTGTAAAAATAGGAGATAAGTACGCAAGGCTTATCAATACTGTAGATACTATGGTTGGCTTTTTCATAAGTATAAATAAATATTTAGGCAAATATCTAAATGCTATTTTAATCTTCCAAATAATTTGTAAAAAATATTTAGACGATTGTCTAAATATCCTAAAAACAAAAAGTCGCCCTTTGCAGAACGACTTTTATAAATTACGTTAAATTCTCCTTAAAACTTAAATTTTACGTTCACTCCACCAAAATAATAAGCCTTACTCGCCCCAGGGTTTACGTCCGTAGCAACGCCCGATGGATAATTACTTCCCGCATCTGAATCGTTTACATTATTTCCCAAAAATAAGAAAGTATAATTGATTTGGTTCGTGAGATTATTTCCCGCAAAATATACATCAAAATCCATTTTCTTACCCGTGATTTTATAACCTATTTTACTGTTCAATAAAGCAAATCCTTTTACGTTGTTGGTGTTGGCAAAATCAGTATAAACATCGCCCATCACGTTGTAAGTATTGTTCAAATAAAGTCCCATATTCGTCACAATATCTAAGCCTAAAGTATATTTTGTCTTCGGTACACCTACTACTTGCTTATTCGTATAATCCACAATATCACTACCAAATTTGGTTTTAAAGTCGCTGTATTTAAAGTTATAATTAGAATAATTCAAAAATGGCTCAACTTTCTTGATGAACGATTTTGCACCACCCACCATCAAATATCCTACACTCAATTCTAAGCCTTGATTGGTCTGATTTCCAGTATTGGCAAAATAAGTATAAGTGCCTCCCGCTGGAATTATGCCCGAAAGTTGCGTAAGTTTATTGGTAATATCAATGTTGAAAAGCGATATTTGATAATCCACTTTATTCTTAAATAACAAGCCTTGAATACCAAAATCAATCATTCTGGCTTTTTCTGGCAATAAATCATCATTGGCTTTATTGATTGTTCCGATGAAAGAAGTGGAAGCCGTTGGGGCATTGTATCCTTCACTATAACTCAAATTAACAATCTGCTGCTTGAAATTTTTCTGTAGAGCAATATGCGGATTGAAAGATGTCGCAAAACTTTTGCTGAATGATAAATCTTTGCCATATCCAGTCAATAAACCTGGACTTGCCAATAAATCTAAACGAGTATAATCAATTTGATTAGCACTCAAACCCATAATTACCGACAAATCAAGGGCTTCAAAAGTAGTTCGGTTATGGAAAAAATAGGCGTATTGATTTGTGAGCGTTTTGTAATATGAACCCTTAGAAATATCTTGTACTTTCAAAGGATTGGTATCGTCATTTCCCACAAAACGATAACTCGTAGCCAAAGAACGAGATTGTTGAATTTCTGTACCGAGCGTAAAATTATTCGTTACATTTTCTGAAAAATTTGTCTTCCAATCAAACGTTGAGCGAACCCCAAAACTTGGACTTTCGCTATTTCCATCAGCTCCTGCTGACACATTTTTGAGGTCTTGGGCAAAATAAAATACTGCCGTTCTATTACTGAAATTCTTGCTAAAATTATAACTATGTGTAAGACTGAAACGAGTAGTCAAAAACTCATTTCTGGCGTTTTTCTTAGCGTAAGCCAAGTTTCCATTGTCAATTCCTGCATAATAATCAGCATAAGAAACTTGTCCCGTAATGCCCTCAAGTGAGTAATTATGACTCATATACGCCGTGATTGACTGCTTTTTATTCAATTTGAATTCTCCAAAAAATGTCAAGAAATTTTTAAGACTCCCTCCTCTTGGACGGTATCCATCTGATTGTAAATGTCCGTAACTCAACGCAATGGCTGAACTGTCATTTACGATATCCAAACGGGTGTTCGACTGGAACAATCCGAACGAACCAAACGATAATTTTTCCGTTAAAGAAACGCCTTTATCCTCCGATGATTTCATGTAAAAACGAGCCACACCACCAACGCCTCCGCCATACATCGTTGCGGCTGGACCTTTCACAACTTCGATGTTATTTACATTAGCAAAATCAATATCATCTAAAACCGTAACACCTTCTGCCGTTGTGATTGGCACGCCGTTATAATAAGCTTTTACGCCCCAATTATTGAATTTTTGGTCGTTTCCATACCCTCGAATCACTAATCTTTGTCCGCCCAATTGCGTGCGTTTATCCACTTGAACGCCCGCCATTATGCCTAAACTTTGCTCAATAAAGGCAGGGTTATTACGATTTAATTCTTCTTCCGTTATTGCTTCCACTGATTGTGCATGACGTTTAAATTCGCCTCTTTCTTTGGCAGTTTTACGTTTTTCTTTAACGATAACTTCGTCAAGTTCTTTGGTTGTTTGGGCATAAGAGATACCCGTCATTAATAATATATATGATAGTATAAATAATTTTTTCATGCTATAATGTTGATAATCAAAGGCAACTACAATAAATCAAGATGCCTTTTGTTAAATATTGAAAATAGAATATTAATATCTGCCTGATTTTGTAGGTGCGTATAGCATACGCCCTTCTACATGAAAGAAAGGGCGTATGCTATACGCTTCATCAGAAACAAAAATGCCAGAAAATTATAAAAACTTATGAAAGTTGGGGTGGTTGTTTCAGTTTTGAAACAAAATCAGAAGCGTGAAAAATGATTAAATTGGGGAAAACTGAAGCTTTTTCAGGAGAAAAATAATTAAAATAAAACGAAGGATTTTGATGTGCAATTAAAGGTTGTGCCAACAAATATAAAATAAGTTTTGCATTATCGCCAAGCGGCATATTTTCCGTTTGGTTATTAAACAGTTTATTGATTTTAAGTTCTAGTTTAGTTTCGGCTTTGTCAGTTAAGCAGTAATAATAATTTATCCCAGAAATAGTTTCAAGATAGGCAATATCGTATAAATTACCGTTAAATCTGAATTCTTTTTGTGCACGTTCCCATACTATTTTAGATAGATTTTCAGCATTAGCAATAATACAGATTAGCTCAGATTTTTTTAAAGATTTGATAATTTTATGTTCCACATTTTCTCTAATTTCATGCCTTTCATAACTCAATATGGCATAGAAGCCACCCATTTTGAGTAGTAAAGCAGAAAATAGTATGAGAGATAAAAGTGTTTTCAACTGAATTAATAATAAGTTTAATACAAATAAAATCAATTTTACCGTATTTTCCCATATTATTGTGACCAAGAACCATAGATTAACCTGTTTCATTAATCTTAATATTTTTACGACTTAGCGTAAATTTCTAAAAATGTACCAACAAAACATCAAAAATATAAGCTATAATTTCTCTGATCTCAAAACCTTAATGGCGAAGGCAACACCTCGGAGGTCAGGAGACGAATTAGCGGGAGTGGCAGCAAAATCTGCCCAAGAAAGGGTGGCAGCACAGATGGCTTTAGCGGATATTCCTTTAAAAACTTTCTTAACCGAACATTTAATTCCTTACGAACAAGACGAAATAACTCGTCTCATTATTGATTCACACGATGCTCAAGCATTTACCCCTGTAAGTCATTTGACGGTCGGAGATTTTAGAGATTTTCTTCTACAAGAAACCACCGATAAAAAAATACTTAACGATTTGCAGAAAGGACTTACCCCCGAAATGGTGGCAGCGGTATGCAAAATTATGCGAATTCAAGATTTAATAACAGTTGCCTCAAAGTGTGAAGTAATTACTAAATTCAGAACGACCATCGGATTGCAAGGACATTTTTCCACTCGCCTACAACCCAATCATCCAACGGACGATTTTAGGGGAATTGCCGCCAGTTTGATTGATGGACTTTTTTACGGAAGCGGCGATGCTGTCATTGGAATAAACCCTGCTACGGATAACGTTCCAACCGTTATTCAGCTTTTAGAAATGCTCGATTCCGTGCGACAAAAATTTGAAATTCCGATGCAATCTTGTATTTTGAGTCATATTACCACGACCATAAAAGCCATTGAACGCAATGCTCCCGTAGATTTGGTTTTTCAATCCATTGGCGGAACGGAAGCAACTAATACTTCTTTTGGGATTAACCTAAATGTGTTAAAAGAAGGCTATGAAGCAGGTTTATCGCTCAATCGAGGAACGATTGGAAACAATTTAATGTATTTTGAAACGGGTCAAGGAAGTTCACTTTCGGCAAATGCTCATCATGGACTCGATCAGCAAACGTGTGAAACCCGTGCCTATGCTGTGGCAAGGCACTTTAATCCTCTTTTGGTAAATACCGTAGTGGGCTTTATTGGTCCAGAATATTTATACGATGGAAAACAAATCATTCGAGCGGGCTTAGAAGACCATTTTTGCGGTAAATTATTGGGGCTTCCGATGGGCGTGGATGTGTGTTACACGAATCACGCTGAAGCCGATCAAGATGACATGGATACCTTGTTAACACTCTTAGGAACAGCAGGTTGCAATTTTATTATGGGTGTTCCAGGAGCCGATGATGTGATGCTTCATTACCAAAGCACTTCTTTTCATGATGCTCTATACATCAGGCATTTACTCGGAAAAAGACCCGCCCCAGAGTTTGAAGAGTGGTTATTGAAAATGAATATTTTTGACAAAAAAATGCACTTAAAAACGGGAAATATTAAATTGATTGAAGCAATGAACTGGTAAGGACGAATTGAGTTCATCCAATTGTACATATTTTGGGCGAATACGATTCACCCCTGCATAGCACAACTATTTGAAGGTAATTATCTCATTAAAAATTCCTCTTTTGGCTTGCCAATCTTGTACGGCTTTACCCGTTCCTGCCGCCCACGGTCGGATTTCGTGATCTTTTTTACGTTTAAAATCAATTAATTCTTCGCTGAGTTTTATTTCGCCTGTTGCTCGAATGTGGTAAGCAATAATAAGTTGATTCATACGATGAAATTCGTATAAGCCCACAAATTCTACAATTTCCCCATCAAGATTTAATTCCTCTTTAACTTCTCGTAAAACTCCTTCTTCGGGTGTTTCTCCAGCTTCCAAAAAACCCGTGATAAGAGCAAACCAACCTTCGGGCCAAGCGACATTTCGAGCCAAAATAATATCCCCTTCATGTTCAACAATTGCAGCAACCACAGGAGTAGGATTATTCCAAAAAACATAACCACATTCGGCGCTTTGGTCAATACATTGCAGACGGTCACGCTCGTCTCTAAATTTTATCTCAAGTTGTTTCCCACATTGTGGGCAGAATTTCATTTTCGTCATAAATTATTTAGAATTTCTGAATTAAAATTACACCAATTACCAAAAATAAAGCTCCAATGATTCTTCCCAAAGAAATTTCACGCAAGGGGGCATCCAAAATTCCATAGTGATCAAACATAATTGACACTGCCATTTGTCCCGCCACAATCAATCCGAAGGTTAAAGCAAAACCTAATCGAGGCATCAGCACAATAACTATACTTACATAAAAAGCCCCTAATAGTCCCGCAAACCAAACATACCACGGAGCATTTCTACATTGACTCATCAAGTTTAAGGGAATTCGGGCAATGGCGGCGTAAATCATTAAGCCAATTAAACCCGTAAGAAATGAGAAAAAAGCCGCCAAAACGGGATGTCCCACAAATTTAGCCATTTTGGCATTTAAACCCGCTTGAGTCGGAAAAACCGCTCCGCATAGGAAAGCTAAGAAAATTAAGAAATATTGCATTTAAAGAGTTGGTTTACTGTAAAATTATCAATAAAAAATTTCACTTTTTACTTATCTTTACAATATCATCAATCTAAAACCCAAAAAATGAAAAAACAATACTTACTACTTTTAGCACTAACACTGACTTTCTCAGTAAATGCCCAAAAGAAAAAGAATCTCTCAGTAAATAATATTCCAACATCCCAACAACTAAATTTTACTTCCGCCAATGAGCGAATGAAGGCTTTTGACCAACGTAAAGCTCTGGAAATAAAATCGTTAGTTAATAATGTAAAATTTCGTTCTGTTGGTCCAACGGTGATGTCAGGGCGAGTAGTTGATGTTGATGTAAATAATCAAAATCCTACGGAATTTTTCGTGGCTTATGCTTCGGGTGGACTTTGGAAAACTGAAAATAACGGAATTAGTTTCTCACCACTCTTTGATAATGAGGCAGTTATGACCATCGGAGACATTGCGGTGGATTGGAAAACCAAAGGGCAAACCATCTGGATTGGCACGGGCGAAGCCAATTCTTCACGCTCTTCATACGCAGGTGTGGGAATGTATAAAAGTGAAGACGGAGGTAAAACTTGGCAACACAAAGGCTTGGATGAAACGCATCACATTGGCAAAGTAATTTTGCATCCAACTGACCCAAATACGGTTTGGGTGGCAGCTTTGGGGAAACTTTATACCGCCAACAAAGAGCGAGGATTA
>JACMRQ010000064.1 GCA_014376355.1 Arcicella sp.
ATTTTTGTGGTACCTTATTTCATTCCGAGCAACGAAGAATTGAGTAAATCTGTTGGTGTAACTTACCGAAAATACAGGGCTACCGCCAATCAATATTTTTCCATTTCTACTGGATTTGGCTTTTCTCCAGAAATTAATCGTTTTGGTTTTGATTCTGCTTATCAGCCAATTGTGGGTTTAAAGTCTCAGAAATTTGACGTGAGCAATACTTTTAAAATCAAGAATAACCGAAATTATATTGGTGCAGGATTGTCTGTCGTTCACCAAGAAAGTATTTTTGACCTAGGCAAATACTTTTGGATTACCTCTTTCTTTTTATCAGCTACGGTTGGATATTAATGGCAAAGATTTGCGTGGATTAAGCCTGAAATCTCTAATTGAGCATAAATTCGTGGTGCTACTGTACTTATGGTACTATCACAGCCATAGATTTATTGATAGTACCAATGTGATTTATAAGTATTTTAGAAAATGAAAGTGTTTCTCTTACTAAGCGAGATGCTTTTTGCCGTAAAGTATAATTAAATCTTTCGATATGATTTGTATATTTTTTTGCTTATAATAAAGATGTTTTCCTTCTGGAAAAATGGTGTTATAACTGTCCAATCATCCTTGGTGAATAATCCATATTCTCTAATTTATGTAGGTATTTTTTCCAATAAAACCTCATATCTTCAAGATGAAATGCTATGATTTTCCGTGATTCTTTTGCATCATTAACCAAATATCTACTCTACACTATTAAAAATTAAAGAGGCTCAAAATCATTGTAATTTTGTTTTGCGAACAAGAAAAAACGATGATAATGACCCTCCAAAGCGAAATTAGAAGAATTTTAAACGAAAACCAAATTGTAAAAAACGCCTCTCGTAAAGAATTCTTGGGTCTGTACATACCCGCTTTGGTTCAAAGTAACTCAGTTCAGTTCTTTAAAACGGCTAAATTTTTAAATTCTGATGTCAAAGTTCACTCTAATATGACTCGTATTCAGGACTTCTATCGTCAAGTAGATATAGATTATGATTTTGTTGCTATTCTATTACTAACACTACTTCCTAAAAGTAAGAAACTCCGAATCTGTATTGACCGAACAGAGTGGGATTTCGGGAAAACCCAAATTAATATTTTGATGGTTTTAGTGGGTCATGGTGATTTCCAAATTCCATTTTATTGGGAAATGTTAGACAATAATAGTGGCAATTCAAATAGTGGTAATAGAATTGATTTATTGGAAAAAGTTTTCAAAATTATAGATAAAAAACGAATTGGTTTAATCGTTGCTGACAGAGAATTTATTGGGCATAAATGGTTAAAATGGATGAAAGACCAAGGACTGATTTTTTGCGTTAGAGTTCCCAAAAGTCATCATATTCATCGACTTAATGGTGAAATACTTAAAGCCGAAGACCTTAGTAAATCGTTTCCCAATGGAACGTATCTGGTTGATTGTATGATAGATAGTGTTTATGGGAACGTCTATATTAAGCCATTACCCGACGGTGATATTCTCTTTCTATTTGGCAATTGTAATCCCAAATTTATCGCACAATTGTATAGAAAAAGATGGGACATAGAAGTTTGTTTCCAAAACCTTAAAACCAGAG
>JACMRQ010000496.1 GCA_014376355.1 Arcicella sp.
ATCAAATTGAAACGAAGGAGAAACGGGTTGAGAAGAATCTTTGCAAGAAACTATCAAACTTAACAGCAGAATGGAAATGAAATAAATTTTATTCATGTTGATTAATAAGTTTAAATGAGTTTCATTTTTAACGAAAAAACGACATTTTAACATATAGAATTATCTAAAATTAAAGGAAATTTAGATAATTCACTCCTCCTCAAAATCCCTCTGCCTAAACAAAGCCCTAAAAGTCTCGGACATAGCAATTAGGTCATGGATTTTATTTTTGGCTAATTTCATTATTCTTACTTCCTGACAGGCTTGAATTCGCTTATCAAAGTTATTCCACAGAGCAATCATATCGTTCATGTTTTCTGAAAAATGTTCGACTATATGCCTTTCAAAGCGAGATTTTTCTCCCTCTGCCAAAAACAGAACGATATGAAAATTTTCTTCAACGAAAAACCACGATAATTGACTTCGTGAAAAATCTTTAATCATGGCATTATTGTCTACCAAAAAGTCAATAATTTCAACTTCTTCATCGACGAACGAAATACTGTTAAAGCTTATCATAGCAAGATTGCATTTTTTGTAGATATTCGATTGAAACCTTAAATAAAAATTATACTTTTAAATGGTATTTCAATTACAATATAGCAAACTTAAACCAAATTCAGATACGTATATAGTAAGTTCTTGAAATATTACCACAAAACGCAAAACAATTAGCTTTATAAACTTGATTTAATACAAAGTCTCAGACATTTTGTATATGAAGAAATAATAATTTATATTTGTGAATATTTCAAGGTATTTACAGGATTGAAACCCTAAATATATAACATTACTAAGAAATGAGTTTCCTTTCATTAAGATTTTTTTACGTTAATAAAGTCTAATTTTCATAAAATTGTAATCATTATAATCATAAAATAAAGTGGATATTTTTGATAAAGTTAGTAAAGGTCTTGGACCCATCGGAGCCCATGCTCACTATTCTCACCATTATTTTACCTTCCCAATGCTTACAGGGGAAATAGGTCCAAGAATGACTTTCATGGGTAAGGAAATGTTAAATTGGTCATTAAACAACTATTTGGGCTTGGCAAATCATCCTGAAGTTCGTGAAGCAGATACACAAGCAACTGCATATTACGGATTGGCTGCGCCGATGGGAGCAAGAATGATGTCGGGTAATTCTCAATTACATGAGGATTTTGAAGCTCAATTGGCTGAATTCGTGGGTAAGGAAGATTCATTCCTTTTGAATTTCGGTTACCAAGGCGTAATGTCGGTAATTGAATGTATGTGTGATAGAAATGATATTATTGTTTACGATGCCGAAGCTCACGCTTGTTTGATTGATGGTATTCGTTTGCACAAAGCCAAAATGGGTGATTATTACAAATTCAATCACAACGATATGGGTTCGTTGCGTAAGAATTTGGAACGTGCTACCAAGAAAGTTGCTGAAACAGGTGGAGGTATTTTAGTAATTACCGAAGGAGTTTTCGGAATGTCTGGAAAAGTTGGTTCATTAGACGAAATCGTTAAAATGAAAGAAGATTTCAATTTCCGTATTTTGTGCGACGATGCTCACGGATTTGGAACGATGGGACCTAC
>JACMRQ010000497.1 GCA_014376355.1 Arcicella sp.
CTATCCATCGCATAATAACGACCCGTAACACTCGCAATTTTTCCAACAGAAGTTCTCAGAAATGATTGTAAATCACCAATAAATCCAGTTCCTGATTTTGGGTCGCAATCACGTCCATCCGTAAATGCGTGAATGAAAACTTTAGTTAAATCGTTGTCTTTCAATACATTGCAAAGAGCCTTTACATGGTTAATATGTGCGTGCACACCACCATTAGATACTAAACCAATCAAATGGACTGGTTTATTATTTTCTTTAGCATACTTAATGGCAGCCACTAAAACGGGTTCATGACGGAGCATATCTGTTTCGATAGATTCATTCAGACGCACCAAACTCTGGCGGACTGTACGTCCAGCACCTAAGTTCATGTGTCCGACCTCAGAATTGCCAAATTGACCTGCTGGTAATCCCACTTCTGGACCAAAAGTTACAAGCGTACTATGGGGATAATTCGCAATTAAGGAATCATAAAAAGGCGTTTTGGCGGCAACTATTGCCGAACGGTCTTCATATCCTTTTTGGGCAATTCCCCAACCGTCTAAGATAATTAATATTACTTTTTTGCTCACTTTTTTGCTTGATTAGTCTTAATGTGATTTCTTGAAATTCTTTTCTCCTACCTCAATTCGAGCCTTTAAATGGTTTTCTTTCGGTGGAATTGGGCAACTATATCCACTACTGAATGCACAGTAAGGATTATACGCTTTATTAAAATCTAAAATTACAATGTCTCCTTTAATATCTGTCGTTTCAATGTCTAAATACCGCCCACCTCCATAAGTTTGTTTTCCACTCGTTAAGTCTTTGAAAGGGATAAAAAGATAATTTTTATATTTAGGAATCTTCATAAGCAATAAACTTTTATAAACATTTAATTGCAAATTTTGTCCCATTATTTTAAAATTCAAAATGCCGTATCTGAAATATTCTTTTTGCTTTCCATTAATTGTTGGAATGATAAATGTAGTTTGAGAATTTGTCTTCGTAAAATCACATTTAACCCGAAACGTAGAATCTGGTTCAAAAAAGTCGAAATACTTCATATCCTCCACCTTAACGGGGCTACTTGCGTCCTTTAAAAACTCATCTTTGTAACCCTGACGATGTGCGATTATACTTTCTGAATACGATTGAGCTTTTATATTGAAAGTTGCAAATATGGATAAGAAGATGAATATCTTTTTCATGGGGTAATTTTAACTTACTTAAAATTAAGGTTGGATTAGAATGAAATATTAGAGAGGATTTACTATTTTTAACTAATCTCTAAATCCCAATCCCTAACTTCTATTTCTCTAAGGGTTGATTATTTTCATCTACAATTACGAAAATTTCTTCTTTTGGTTTTTTCATGAGATACTTTTCACGTGCAAATTTTTCAATTAATCTCTTGTTCCCCATTACTTCAATCCTTTCTTTTTCGACTTCTTTTATTTTCTGAACGTAATATTTTTTCTCATCCTCCAAACGTCCTAATTCACGATACATTTTGATTTGAGTCCATACATCATTGACATCAAAAAATAACATCCAAGCCAACAAACCTGCAAAAGTGAACGTGTAAAAACGATATTTGTGTAAGAGAAGATTTTTCATAGGAAAAGGATTATTTAGGACAAATATAGTGGATTTATGTTATTTTGTCATGTTGAACCTTATGAAACATCTGATATGATGAAGGAATCTATTAACTTTATAAATGGTTGGTGAAATTACCATAAAGACCACCAATACCAATTAACAAATATGTCAAAAAAAGAAATACTCCTACTTTTTGCCGCCATTGGCTTTCTAATTATATGGATTTTAGACCTTCGTGCCGGTCTTCCTGCAGGACTTGAACCTACTTTTTGGAACAAAATTTTTTATCATTATTCATGGTTAATGTTTGCGGCAGGCTGTTTGTTCTATTTTCAGTATTCAAAACAAATTCGTTTGAAAAAAGAAGAAGAATTGGAGAAAGGTAAACCATCAGAGGAGGCAAAAGACGATAAAAAAGCTCAAAGAAAAGCCTTGACCAAAGGAAAGAAGTAGGTTTTTTGTATATTTGAAAATATAATTATTGATATGGCTCAACGGCCTTTTCTTATGAACTCCCAACAAGCATTAAGTATTATCATCGCCATCATTGCCTCAGCTTTCTTTTCGGGCGTTGAAATGGCTTTTGTTTCTGCCAATAAACTCTATTTTGAACTTCAAGCCAAGCAAGGGGTTATCACTGGGCAGATTATTTCGAAATACCTCAAAAATCCTTCAAAATTTATCGGTACCATGCTCATCGGAAATACCTTGTCGTTGGTGGCGTACGGTATTTTTATGGAAGGATTTTTACACCATGAAATTGAACATTATTTTCCGATATTAAATGGTTTAGTAGCAGGTTTAATTGCCTCTTTTATTGGAACAATTATTATTTTAATGACCTCTGAATTTACCCCTAAAAGCATTTTTCTGTTAAATCCAGACGGTTTTTTGGAAGTTTTGGCAATACCCATTTTGATAATTTGTACAGTTATGTACCCGCTCGTATGGGCGATTGTGGGACTATCTAAGTGGTTTATTAACAATGTTTTACGCTTAGAATACTCCGAAGAACGTCCAGGCTTTGGACTGACGGATTTGAACAATTATCTCCAAAATCTTAACCGTAAAACTTCCACAGAGGAAGAAACTGAAGTTGATACAAAAATATTCAATAATGCGCTCGAATTTAAACAAGTTAGGGTGAGAGATTGCATGATTCCCAGATCGGATATCGTGGCAATGGATATTGAAGGTGGTATGGAAGAATTAAAGAAAACTTTTGTAGAAAGTGGACATTCAAGAGTTTTGGTCTATAAAGAAACGATGGAGGACGTTTTGGGATATTGTCATTCTTTGTCAATGTTCAAAAAACCGAAGGAAATTCAAGGGATTTTAACGTCAATTCCGATTGTGCCAGAAGCAATGCCTGCGAAGGATTTATTGTTTAAATTTTCTAAGGAACATAAGTCATTAGCTTTGGTGGTGGATGAGTTTGGAAGTACTGCAGGATTAGTCAGTATGGAGGATGTAATGGAGCAAATTTTTGGTGAAATTGAAGACGAACACGATGATAATGAAGACTTTATCGAAAAGCGATTAGAAGATAAATCATACTTACTATCAGGACGTTTAGAAATTGATTATCTAAACGATAAATATGAATGGAACTTTCCAGAAGGCGATTATGGTACTTTGGGGGGTATGATTACAAACATTAATGAAGATATTCCAGAACTCAACGAAATTATTATTTATCAACCTTTTAACTTCCAAATCATAGAAATGACCGATGCGAGAATTGATTTAGTGAAAATGACAATTATTGGAGATATTGAGAAGAAATCGGAGAACTATTCAATGAAGCATTAATTTTTCAATGTGAGATTTTCGTTTTGGTTGCCCAATTTACAAACATTGAACCTCTAACATCAAGAACTAAAGAATTACTCTCATCAAAGTTTGAATTTTCATCTCTGTCTCAGACCATTCTTTTAAAGGAATTGAATCTTCCGTAATTCCACAACCTGCATACAAAGTCGCTTGATTTCCAATAATTTTCATTGTGCGGAGATTTACGAATAAATGACTTTCTTTCTGCACATTCACAGGACCCAGAAAGCCACTATAAAACGCTCGGTCGTGTAATTCTTGTTCGGCAATAATCCGAAGAGCGGGGACTTTTGGCATCCCACAAACGGCCGAAGTTGGGTGTAATAATTCAATCATTACTGTTCCTAGTTGTGGAAAGTTAAGAGCCTGAGTGTCCACAATGTAGTCTGTTCGCAAGTGCATTAAATTTCCTGCTTGAACTGTTTTTGGACCACTTTCATAATATTCCCTCAAACGTATTTTCTTAAAACATTCAATAATATAACGACTCACAAATGCCTGTTCTTCAATTTCCTTGTGGGTCCACCGAATCTCATTAATGGATAAAATCCCCCCACTTTCCCCAATAGCAGATTGTGTACCTGCAAGCGACATCGTTCTGAATTTATCGTCTTTATCCATGCTTACCAAAGTTTCGGGCGTTGCACCTAACCAAAAGCACTGATATTCAGGCAGATAGACTAAAGAAACAAACGCATTTGGATAAATTACGCACAATTTCTTAAAGGCTTCAATCACCTCAAATGTATCGGGAAGTATAATGTTCTTTGTTCTTGATAAAACTACTTTCTGAACTTCGCCCTTCTTGATTGAAGTGATGGCATTACTAACCATTTCTGAGAAAATTGTTTCATTATATTGCTCAAAATTCTTCTTCTCTGAATTAAAATATGGATGGATTTGTGAAGGTTTTTCTGTATTTATTATCCCATCTGAATATACTAAATACTGTTTTTCAAATACTTCTTGCTCAACTGTTGTGTCATTAACTTGCTGATTATCAGTGTCAAAGCAATAATATAAATCATTCTTTATAAACAAAGATTCTCCTTGAAATGGACTCATTACAAAGCCCGAAGGCATTTCTTCCAAATCCACTTTCATGCGTGAGGTACGTCCTGAAAGATCAATAATTAATTGTTTTTCAACAGTTTTAGGCAATTGCCAAAGTGCAATCGGAAAACCTTCCGACAATGCAATTTCCCAAAGATTTTGAACTTTTGGGGATTTGGTGGTATTATGTTTTTCTAAAATCGCTGACATAAAAATTTGAGCCTTTTATTATTCAACATATTGTTTGAGAAAGCGGTTTCGGGAAAAGAATATTTTTGTTAAATTTCCTCCAAAAATTCTTCAATACATCCATAAATATACCCCAAATCTTCTTCAGAAATACAGTAAGGTGGCAACAAATAAATCACATTGCCAAGAGGACGAATGATGATTCCTTTTTCGATAAAAAACTGATAAGCAACGTCTCTAATCGTATTAAAATAAGAAGTTCCTTCGGCAGTTTGAATTTCAATGGCTAAGATTGTTCCCTTGACTTGGACGTTGGGATAATTAACATTTTTATTTTTAAAATCATTATGTAATTGATTGATTTTTAGGATTTTATCACTGGTTTCTTTGCTCAATAATAAATCTAAACTTGCTAAGCCTGCCGTGCAAGCTAATGGGTTTGCAGTAAATGAATGACTGTGAAAAAGCGTTTTCTTGCGGTCTTTGGAGAGGAAAGCCTCATAAATTTCTTGCGTACATGAAGTCACTCCCAATGCCATTGCTCCGCCCGTGAGTCCCTTCGAAAGACATATAATATCGGGTTTTGTTTGGATATAATCGGTTGCAAAAAGTTTTCCAGTTCTGCCAAATCCCGTCATTATTTCATCGGCAATTGTCAACACGCCATTTTCTTTGGCTAATTGGATAAGTTCTTCCAATATTTCGGGTTCATACATCACCATTCCGCCCGCTCCTTGAATGAGCGGTTCAAAGATAAAACAAGCGATTTCATCCGCATTTTGCATGAGATTTTTCATCGTTTCTAATGATTCCATTTCATGCCCTTTTGTGGGTACGGGTAAGTAAATAGTTTCATATAAAAAATCCTCAAAAGGGGCATTAAAGGCAGATTTTGCTCCGACTGCCATTGTTCCGAAGGTATCGCCATGATACCCATTTTCAAGGGCAATAATCTTTCTTTTTTTTGTAAATCCTTGGTTATGAAAATATTGAATTGCCATTTTTAAAGCCACCTCAACGGCTGTCGAACCATTATCAGAATAGAAAATCTTGGCTTGATTTTTAGGAAGAATTTCTAATAATCTTTCCGCCAATCTAACGGCAGGTTCGTGGGTAAATCCCGCAAAAATTACTTGTTCTAATTTACTGAATTGTTCCGCCACTTTTTGAGCAATATATGGATGCGAATGTCCATGTAAATTTACCCACCAAGAGGCAATGGCATCAATATATTTTTTGCCTTTATCGTCATACAAATACGCTCCTTCGCCCCGGATAATTGGGATAGAAAATGGGGCAGTTTCATGCTGGGTAAAGGGATGCCAAACGACTTTTGCATCTCGTTGCGAAAGAGACGACGGCTGTATGTATGATGCTGTATTTTCTACAGGATATTCTATTTGGTCATTCATTTTATGGTACTTAAAGAAAGGAAGCCTTCGCTCAAAGAGAAGGCTTCCTTAAATAATTTAATTCATGTGATTTGGTTTAACCATCTTGACTAAGTGAAACTATCTTAATTTCAAGGTAACTAAAGTCGCTACTACCAACAAAATGCCAATAATCCAAAAACGAGCAACGATTTTGGCTTCGTGATATCCTTTCTTTTGAAAATGATGATGCAAGGGTGACATCAGGAATATCCTCCGACCTTCACCAAATTTTTTCTTGGTATATTTAAAGTAACTGACTTGCAGAATAACGGATAAAAGTTCAACCAGAAATATTCCACACAAAATAGGTATTAATAATTCCTTTCGAATCACAATAGCGAGCGTTGCAATCACACCTCCCAACATCAAACTTCCTGTGTCGCCCATGAAAACTTGTGCGGGATAAGAATTGTACCACAAAAAACCAATACACGCTCCCACAAAGGCAGCACAAAAGACCGCTAACTCCCCAGACTCAGGAATGAACATGACGTTAAGGTATTGAGAGAAAACTTTATTCCCAGATACATAAGCCAAAACCGCTAACCCAATACCAATAATGACGGAAGTTCCAGCTGCTAACCCATCAATACCATCCGTGATATTTGCTCCGTTGGAGACCGCAGTAATGATAAAAATTACTGCAATTACATAAATGACCCAAGTATATTGGTCAAGTCCCAAGAAATCTGGAATTAAATTACTGTAATCAAATTGATTATTTTTAAGAAAAGGAACCGTTGAAATTAACGATTTTGAATCCGTAAATTTTTGTACTTCTCCAATATTAGCCGCAATCTTTGCTTTCTCATAAAAACGCACTTTTATATCATCATTAAACCACATTGTTAAACCCACAATTAAGCCTAAACCAATTTGCCCAACTATTTTGAACTTGCCCGAAAGTCCATCTTTATTTTTTCTAAAAACTTTAATGTAATCATCTAAAAAACCTACTCCACCAAGCCACAAAGCAGTTATGATTAATAAAATAATATAAATATTATGAAGTTTAGCGAATAATAAAGTAGGTACAAGCAAAGATAAAAGAATAATGAATCCACCCATTGTTGGTGTGCCTTTCTTCTGCATTTGACCCGCTAAACCTAAGTCTCGAATATCTTCGCCAATTTGCAATTTTCTAAGAAGGTTAATAACGCTCTTTCCCCAAATAGCAGCAATTCCAAGAGAAGTCACCGTTGCAGCAAAAGCCCTAAAAGTGATATATTGAAAAAGTCCTGCTCCCGGAAAATCGAAGTGTTTGTCTAAGTAATCGAATAAATAATACAGCATGGGTTCAAGAATAGAATAATGATTGGACAAAGTTAGGGATTTGTATCTAGACAAAAATAACTTTAATAAAATGAAAAACAAAAAGCACAAACTCCAATGAGTCTGTGCTTTTTAAATTGTCTGCAAAACAAACTACAATACTGCTTCTGCCAATACAAGGATTTTATTGTTCAATACTTCAACAACGCCACCATCAATGGTAAATTCTTGTTTGTCAGCCGTCAAAGTACCTTTCCCCAGCGTTGAAACGATGGCAGCATGGTCTTTCAAAACTTGAAAAGAACCAGCTGAACCAGGCAAAGTAACTATTTCTACTTCGCCAGAGAATACTTTTCTATCGGGAGTGATGATTTCTAAATTCATGTTTTTAGTTATGAATTATGAGGTATAAGGTATAAGGCAAGGTTTCTGATACCTCATACCTCATAATTCATACCTCAAAACTATAAAATTATTTTCCTGCTTCTGCAATTAATTTTTCACCTTTCGCCATAGCATCTTCAATATTACCTACTAGGTTGAAAGCTGCTTCTGGCAAGTGGTCATATTTTCCATCAATGATTTCGTTGAAACCTTTGATAGTATCTTCGATAGGTACTAATACACCCTTCAAACCTGTAAATTGTTCTGCTACAAAGAATGGTTGTGATAAGAAACGTTGTACACGTCTTGCACGAGATACTGCCAATTTATCGTCTTCTGAAAGTTCATCCAAACCTAAGATGGCAATAATATCCTGTAATTCTTTATAACGTTGTAAAATCTCTTTCACACGTTGAGCGGTGTTATAATGAACATCACCCAAAATGTCAGCAGAAAGGATACGAGACGTTGAATCCAATGGATCCACGGCTGGATAAATTCCTAATTCAGCAATTTTACGAGATAGTACCGTTGTTGCATCTAAGTGGGTAAAAGTTGTTGCAGGAGCAGGGTCAGTTAAATCATCGGCAGGCACGTAAACGGCTTGTACTGACGTAATTGAACCACGTTTTGTTGAAGTAATACGTTCTTGCATCGCACCCATTTCAGTTGCCAAAGTTGGTTGGTAACCTACGGCTGATGGCATACGACCCAAAAGTGCTGATACCTCAGAACCCGCTTGAGTAAAACGGAAGATGTTATCAATAAAGAACAAAATGTCACGTCCTTGGTCTTCTCCTTCTGCATCACGGAAATATTCAGCAACCGTCAAACCAGAAAGGGCAACTCTTGCTCTTGCTCCTGGAGGCTCGTTCATTTGTCCGAACACCAAAGTTGCTTGAGAGTTTAAAAGAGCTTTTTCATCTACTTTGCTCAAATCCCATTCACCATTTTCCATGGCGTGTTTGAAATCATCACCGTAACGAATTACGTTTGATTCAATCATTTCACGCAACAAATCATTACCCTCACGAGTACGTTCGCCCACACCAGCAAATACTGAAAGACCTTCATAAGCCTTGGCAATGTTGTTGATAAGTTCCATGATTAATACGGTTTTACCAACACCAGCACCACCAAATAAACCAATTTTACCACCTTTTACATAAGGAGCAAGCAAGTCAATTACTTTGATACCTGTGAAAAGCACTTCAGTTGAAGTTGCCAATTCGTCATACTTTGGAGCAAGACGGTGGATTGGTAGTGCTTTCAAAGATTTAGGCTGAGGAATACCATCAATTGCCTCGCCAACTACGTTGAAAAGACGACCTTTGATGCTATCACCAGATGGCATTGACATTGGTTGCCCTCTATCAATTACTTCCTGACCTCTTTGAAGACCTTCCGTTCCTTCCATCGCAATGGTTCTCACTCGGTCTTCACCTAAATGTTGTTGAACTTCAAGAACTACTAACGTGCCGTTGGCTTTTGTAACCTCCAAGGCATTCAAAATTGCGGGAAGATGAGAGTCTTTGCCCTC
>JACMRQ010000498.1 GCA_014376355.1 Arcicella sp.
AGGGTCGGGATATTACGAAGAGTATAAAGAAGCCGATAAGTTTGCTAACTATGGTGTACCAAACATTATAAACGGTACTGAAACGATTAAAAAAACTGATTTAATTCGTAGAAAATGGTTAGATAATGACTTTTATGGAACAACTTTTTCTTTGGTTTATCAAGGAAATAATAAGCTTTCTGCTAATATTGGAGGGGGATTTAATCAATATGACGGTAGGCATTTTGGTGAAATTATTTGGGCAAAATATGCTCAAAATATTCCATTTGGCTATCGTTGGTATAATAATGATGCTACTAAAAAGGACTTTAATTTATACGGAAAATTTAATTATGCTCTTTCAGAAAATCTTAATGCTTTTGCTGATTTACAAATCCGTACCGTTAATTATAACATGATAGGTATTGCGAGCAAACGTCAAGATATTACTCAAAAAGCTGATTACTCATTTTTCAACCCAAAGTTAGGTTTGACTTATCAATTAGCAGATAATTCGAGTATTTATGCTTCATACAGCGTTGGAAATAAAGAACCAAGTCGTCAGGATTTTGTGGATAATGCACCCAAAGCGCCATTAGCCGAGTCTTTGAATGATATAGAAATTGGTTATAAAACACTGAAATCAAACGTGGCATTTTCGGTAAATGGTTATTTGATGAGCTATAAAAATCAGTTGGTTTTGACAGGTAAAGTCAATGATGTAGGTGAAGCTATTCGTACCAATGTGGCCGATAGCTATCGCATGGGTGTAGAAGTAGAGGCAGGCGTAAAAGTTGCTAAAACGCTGAAAATCAACGCAAACATTACTTTATCAAATAATAAAATTAAGAATTTTGCAGAGATAGTACCCAACTATGACGGTGGAGCTGATGCTGTAAATCAATTTGCAGAAACTAATATTGCTTTCTCGCCGAGTACTATTATTGGGTCACAAATTTTGTATAATCCACTTAAAAATTTAGAAGTAGGGTTCTTGTCAAAATTCGTTGGAAAACAGTATTTGGATAATACTACCAATGAAAACCGTAAACTGAATTCATATTTCACCAACGATTTAAGAGCAATTTATACCATTAGAGGAAAAACCTTGAAAGAAATTAATTTCAGTTTCTTGGTGAATAATATTTTTAATACGCTTTATGAGTCTAATGGCTATTCTTATAGTTATATCTCTGAAAAACAGACTGTTACTGAAAATTATTATTATCCACAAGCAGGAACAAATGTATTATTGGGCGTTAATTTAAAGTTTTAAAAAAAATAGTTAAGACAGATTTCGTTTTATGAAAAGTCTTCCTTAAAACACTAAAATATTACCTTACTTAATTTTATATAGCCTGTAAATCTCTTGTAGTTTTACAGGTTTTTTTATGAAATTATTTCAAATATTAAACACTGTTTCTGGATAATTTCCATCTATTTTTATGGGGAGCGAATATTGTATAATTCAAAGAATTGCCTTTAATCTTAATTTGTTATTTAAACTGATTCTAAATTGTGATTTTCATTGAAAAATACCCATAATTACTGACTATAATATTCGTTCCTGTTGTAATTTTGCAGTCCAAATAATTGTTATGAATATGGGTTTATCCAAACTTATAATTATTTAATTATCAATCACTTAACAAATGTTTTAAACAAAACGTATTGTTGGTGTTGAGTCGGAATCGTAAAGAACCATGCAAAATACATTTAAAGCGTTTAGTTTATCACACAAAGCTGCCCCCTTGGCAGTGCGTGAACAGGTAGCTCTGACAGAAGGCGAAGTAAAAGAGTTTTCTATCAAAATCAAGGATTTATTCGGTATTCAAGAGGTTTTAGTTGTTTCAACCTGTAACCGTACTGAGGTTTATTACGTTTCTGAACAAGATTTTACTAATGATTTAATCAAAGTACTTTTAGTACAGAAAAATATATTTGATACTGAATCTTATTTTGGACATTTCCAACAATTTAATATTCAAGAAGAAGCCGTAAAACACCTTTTTTACGTAGCAACTGGTCTTGATTCAAAGGTGGTTGGCGACTTACAAATTCCAAATCAAATCAAGCAATCTTACCAAATTTCGGCAGATTTGAACATGGCAGGTCCATTTCTTCACCGATTGATGCACACCATTTTTTTCTCGAATAAAAGAGTAGCCCAAGAAACTTCATTTCGGGATGGAGCAGCCTCAACTTCTTACGCAGCCGTTGCCTTAACCGAACAATTAACCCAGAATATTAACAATCCAAAAGTATTGATTTTAGGTTTAGGGGAAATTGGCATTGACGTTTGTAAAAATATGGCAGACAAAGAATTTGCCGAAATAACAGTAATGAATCGTACTCGTGCAAAAGCAGAAAAAATTGCTTCGGGACGGAATTTTAGAATTGCCGATTTTACAGATTTAGAAAGAGAAATCAGAAGGTCTGATGTAATTATTTCATCGGTGATGATTGACAAACCATTAATTACCAAAGAATTTATTGACAATATTGGCATTCTGACTTATAAATATTTTATTGATTTATCAGTTCCCAGAAGTGTTGAAGATAACGTTGAAGATATTGCGGGAGCGTTGGTTTATAATATTGATTCTCTTCGTGAACGGGCAGATGAAGCCCTCAGAATTCGGATGGCATCTATTCCAGCCGTGGAGCGAATTATTGCAGAAGCCATTGTTGGTTTTAATGATTGGTCAAGAGAAATGGTAATTTCTCCGACGATTAATAAA
>JACMRQ010000499.1 GCA_014376355.1 Arcicella sp.
AAACGTTATAGAATCTTGG
The DNA here is from genome assembly GCA_014376355.1 of Arcicella sp. Classification (GTDB taxonomy): domain Bacteria; phylum Bacteroidota; class Bacteroidia; order Cytophagales; family Spirosomataceae; genus Arcicella. Next base: position 20 of record JACMRQ010000499.1, read on the forward strand.
TCCATAGAAATAGGTTGAAAAACAAGAAAACCATTAATCAGGTAATTGGTGTTTGTGCCGCTCTATGGAATTTTACAATTGAACCATAACTTATTGATAATCAAATCACAACAAGTCTAATAATTCGGCTTTGGGTTATTTGGCATTGACCAATAATACCACAGGATTTAGCAATTCTGCAATGGGTATATCGGCACTGGCTACTAACACCGCTGGATATGCTAATTCAGCTTTTGGGGCAAATGCCTTGGCGGCCAATACAACTATTGGTGCAAATTCTGGCAATTCAAATTCAGCGTTTGGGTTTAATACTTTGAAAGCCAACACCACAGGTTTTGCCAATTCAGCCATGGGTAGTAATGCGATGGGAGCAAACACCCAAGGAAGTAGCAATGTAGCGGTAGGCTCAAATGCTTTGTCCACCAATTTGATTGGCAATTATAATATTGCCTTGGGAGCAAATGCCTTACAAGCCAATACGGGTTCATATAATATTGCGGTGGGGACAAATGCTCTCACGGCTAATCAAGGGGCAGTCAATAATGTAGCCATGGGACACCAAGCCATGAATGCCAATACGGCAGGGCATGATAATGTAGCATTGGGTAAAGATGCTCTGTTGGGAAATTTAACAGGAAATTATAATGTGGCTCTTGGAACAGGAGCATTGAGTGTGGTTGCGGGTAGTCAAAATGTAGGCATTGGCTACAATGCAGGGGCTTTGGAAACGGGTAGTAGCAAATTGTATATTGACAATACCAACACGGTTGCACCATTGATTGGGGGAGATTTTGTGAATAATAAAGTGAGTATCAATCGAAATTTGACTACAACAGGGGTGAATGAATTTACGACCAGAACGGAGGCGTTTCAAGTAGAAGGCGAAGGGTTTAAAACGCTGGGAACTGGCAATTGGATTTTTCCTTCGGATAGAAGATTGAAGACCAAAATTGTCGCTTTGAATAAAAATGAAATATTACGGAAAGTCTTGAAAATGCAGGGTGTTACCTACGAATTAAAGGCAAATCCTGAGCGTGGACTACAATATGGTTTCATTGCCCAAGAATTAAGAGAGATTTTTCCCGAAAAAATTACTGAAAACAAAGCGGGTTATTTATCCGCATCCTACGGCGATTTTGACCCAATGATTGTGGAAGCCATCAAAGCCTTGAATGATAAAATAGAGAAATTGGAAAGTGAAAATAATTTACTTAAATCCTTGAATGGGCGTTTGGATGCTTTGAATGCGAAGTTGGTAAAAAAATATGAAATTGGGAAATAACAATAACTTAAGGATGTCTTACATACGCTCTCTGTACCTATTACAAGAGCGTATGCAAGACACCGTTACCAAAAAACAAATGAAAAAAATCATCATATTACTCGCTTTGTTATCTCAATATGAGGACAATACTTTCGCCCAAATTATTACGAGCAAAAGCACAAATGGTAGAATTAACATTACTCCAACAGGTATTACTGATAGACTATCTACAGCTTCAAGTACCAATACAGGCTTGGGTGAATATACGATACTGAATATCTCAACGGTTACAAATAATACTGCCATTGGCTCACAGGCCTTAAGTTCCTTAGGAATTAATTCCCCAAATGGCTTTAATGGAAATAATAATACGGCAGTCGGTTTACAGGCTCTTTTGCAAAATGTGCAGGGCTACGATAATGCTGCCTTTGGCGTTAATGCAATGTCGGGTGTGGGTGGTGGCGGTTTTGGGGGTATTGGCAATAGCAATACTGCCTTTGGTAGAACGGCTTTGTACCCTTTTACTACGGGCAGTAACAATGCAGCTTTTGGCGAAACTTCTTTAACAAATCTAACTTCAGGAAATGGTAATTCCGCTTTTGGCCTACTGGCTATGACACTCAATCAAAGTAGTAATAATCACCTCGCTTTTGGTTTAGGTGCCTTGCAAGTTCATATTACAAATGATAATAATACTGCCGTAGGAAGTGGCGCTTTAGTCGCTGACCAATCTGGAACAAATAATGTGGCAGTAGGTAATGCGGCTCTACAAAGTATTAGTTCAGGTAGTTCAAATATAGGAATTGGCCACTCAGCGTTAGCAAATAATAAAACAGGAACTGCCAATGTAGCGTTGGGTTACATCGCTTCATTTACCAACGATGGGCAGAACAATACAGTGGCTGGATGTATTGCCTTCAACCAAAATACTACTGGGTCTAACAATGTAGCTATTGGAATTTATGCTTTATATCTGAACCTGACAGGGTCAGGAAACGTTGCCATTGGTTCGCTGGCTGGTTATAACGAAACGGGTAGCAATAAACTCTACATTGATAATGCCATCACGTCATCTATTGCCTTAACACCCGCCATTGGTGGTGATTTTGCTGCCAATAAAGTTTGTATTGCCTGTAATATGGCGAATACGGGGGTCAATGATTTTAAAACTCGCTCCGAAACTTTTCAGGTAACGGGTAATGCTTTTAAGACCTTGGGGTCGGGACTTTGGATTTTTCCTTCGGATAGAAGATTAAAAACAAAAATCGTTTCCCTAAGTCGGGATGAAATGTTGGCAAAAATTCTCATGATGCAAGGCGTAAATTATGAATTAATCGCTAATCCCGAACAGGGAACACAATACGGTTTTATTGCCCAAGACCTTCGTAAAATCTTTCCAACCAAAGTTTATGAGAATAAATCTGGGTACTTATCATCTTCTTATGGCGATTTTGTACCGATGTTTATCGAAGCCCTCAAAGCACTGAATGAGCGAGTCGAAAAATTGGGAGCAAACAAATTTGATATTAAAGCCATGACTGTACGATTGGAAGAAATAGAGAAGATTTTTAATGCAAAATAAACTATTTAATTCATAACAAAACCATGAAAAAAATATTACTTATAGTTATTAAATTTCTGATAATCAGTCAGTTGTCTTTTTCTCAATCAGTTACAATCGTTCCATCAGACCCTGTAAGCCCCACGAAAGGAACGATGGATTTTGACAATGTAAATAATGTAATAAAATATTGGGATGGAACATCTTGGATTCCACTTTCGGCTTCTTTTTGGAGAAGTAATGGGAATAATATTTATAATAATAATACAGGCAATGTGGGCATTGGTACTTCTAATCCAGTAGTACCACTTAATATTTACGTTGGTACAAATTCGGGTATTGCTCGCACACAATATCAAACTGTTAATACGGGTATATTGCCTACTGATGGCTTTTTTACGGGAATAGCTAATTTTGGAATGAATGCTTTTGTGGTGAACTATGAGAATGCAGGTTTGATATTTGGTACGAATGGTAATGCTAATATGAAAATTGATGAGATAGGAAATGTAGGGATTGGTACAATTACACCCCTTGCAGCACTTCATGTACAAAATAAAAGTGTCTTGTTTAATGGTCTGAATAATTTTTTTGGTATCCCACCAGTAAGTCCACCTGTCAGTGGAAAAGGCAATCGGACTTTGTGGTATGCTGAAAAAGCAGCATTTAGAACAGGGGGAGTTTATAATAATTCCATTTTCGGCTTTCCAGATGCCGATACCACCAACTTTCATAACTGGGACAAAGACAGTATTGGTGTTTTTTCATTTGCAAGCGGATTTAATACCAAAGCAAAAGGGGATTTTTCTGTGGCTATGGGGCACCGTTCTTTTGCAATTGGAAATGCATCTGCAACCTTTGGACACAATAATGTTTCCAAAGGTAATTTCTCACTAACTGCGGGGTTTGGTAATTTGGCGTTAGGACAATCTTCAACCGCTTTTGGAAATTACTCAGTGGCGTTAGGGGATAATTCTTTTGCATCAGGTGAATTTATTACTAGCTCAGGAAACGATGCCACTGCTTTTGGTGCTAATACTGAAGCATCTGGTAATTTTTCTACAGCTTTTGGGAATTCTACAACTGCAAGTGGAGCAAATTCCACAGCAATGGGGCGAAATGCTACTACCAATAATTACGCAAATTCATTTTGTCTTGCAGGTATAGGTACAAATTTGAATACCTCAAATACAGCTCCCAACCAAATGATGATGCGGTTTGATAATTATACTTTTTACGTAGCCGGGACAAATAATTATGCTTACATCATTCCTTCAAGCAATGGTTGGGCTTATACTTCTGACAGAAATAGAAAAGAAAATTTTGAAGAATTAAACGGTGAATCCGTGTTGAAAAAAATTGCAAAAATCCCTTTTTATTCTTGGAATTTTAAAGATAAAGAAGTAAAACAATATCGTCATTATGGCATTATGGCTCAGGATTTTTACGACAATTTTGGGAAAGATAACTTGGGAGTAATTGGCAATGATACCACTGTAAGTGCCTTGAATTTGCTCGGAGTGGCGTATTCTGGAATTAAAGCCCTTGAAAAAAGGACGAAAGATTTACAAAATCAAAATGAAATTTTAATTGCTGAAATAGCGGAATTGAAGGTTTTGATTCTACCAAAACGAAAAAAATACGTCCATCAAAAAAAATATTTTGTGAAAAAAGAAGAATTAATAACTTTGAAATAAAACGCTCTAAAATTTTCTTTTCATGAAACATCTCTTTATTAACTTACTAATTATCTTATTGTTAATCAATCAGTTACAACTTTTTTCTCAAACGACTTTTGACGTAGGTCCAACCTACCCCAAAACTAAACTCAGCCAAGTGCCGTGGAAGACTTTGGTAGCGGGCGATGTCGTCAATATTCATTATGACGTAAATCCGTACCAAGAAAAATTCTTAATTTCGACCAGTGGAACAACGGTTAATCCTATCAAAATCATTGGCATTGCAGGTCCTAATGGCGAAAAGCCTATCATTGATGGCGACCATGCCAATGCCACTTCTGGTCAGATTTGTTACAGTGCTACACAGCCTTATGGACTTATTTTTATTGAACCTGGTCTTGATGCTAATGGTAATTGCCCAAATGGTGCTTATGGTCCAATTCCGCATGACATTATTATTGATAATTTAGAAATCAGGAACGCTCATCCAAGTTTTACCTATTCCATTGACAATGGCATTCAGCAAGCGTATTCCAGCTTTTCTTGTGGCATTTATGCTGAGCGAGTCCAAAATTTGATTGTGCGTAATTGTAATTTCAATCATTGTGGTTTGGGGCTTTTTATTAATTCTAAATACGGAACGCACGCCCTTTCCAAAAATATTTTGATTGAAAGAAATTACTTCACCCAAAATGGCGTGGTCGGTGATGGACACGACCATAATAGCTACATTGAAGCTGAGGATGTAATTTACCAATATAATTTTTATGACCATTTGGTTTGGGGGTCTTATGGGGCAAGCATCAAAGATCGTTCGGCAGGAAATATCTTTCGGTACAATTGGATTGTAGCTTCTGACGGACACGCCATTCAGATTCCTGAAGCACAAGGCGGTTCGGGTTATCTTGACCTTTTGCCCAAATACCGAGAAACCTTTGTGTATGGAAATATCATCTACAATAGCAAACAAGGGGCTGCACGTATAATAAGGTACGGTGGCGACCAAGGTATTTATGCCAATTATCGGCATGGTACTTTATATTTTTACAACAATACAGTCGTCGACGAAGGGGATAAATTTGGAACCTCAGGAGCGAATCGTTGGGAAACGTCCTTATTTCTATTGCCCGACAAAGGCGAGGTTGGCAATGTCGCTATCGTTGAAAAAGTTGATTGCAGAAACAATGTCATTTATAATACCAACGCTACGGCTGGTGCTTCGCCAACTACCTTTTCTATTCTTTCTACAGATTTAACGGGTACGGTGAATCTGTATAACAATTGGTTAAGCCCTGGTGTTGTTGATTTTAAAATTTATTATCAATCCCCCAACACAGGAACGGTTACGCATAGCAATTCTATTTTTGGGTATAATGGGCAGAATCAGCCTAATTTTAATAATTACTTTAATCAAGATTACACGCTTTTACCGACTTCAAACGCCGTCAATCAAGGGACAATTTTGGCAACCGCCGCTGCAGGTTTACCAGTTTTGGAGGAATACGTAAAAGATTTCCTCTCAAAACCTCGCAACACATTGGGTTCTATTGATTTGGGGGCTTACGAAAATGCCCTTGTTCCTAATGTTCCCGTTACGGGCGTTATTCTTTTACCGATTACTTTATCAGTAGGCATGGCACAAAATTCTTTATTAACTGCTACCGTTTTGCCAGCTAATGCGAGTGATAAAACTATTTTTTGGTCGAGCAGTAATCCCTTGGTTGCAAGTGTTTCCGCAACTGGACAGGTAACAGGAATAAGTGGCGGCTTATCCAATATAGTAGCTACCACGAATGATGGCAGTTTTACGGCAACCTGCCAAGTATCGGTAAAGCAAACCATTGTGCAATGGAATTTTAAAACCCAGACCAGAAATGCCGCTCAGGGGCTTTTATCGAACCTTTCTCAACAAATTTCAAGAGAAACTGCCTTCGTTGGAGCGTATGATTTTACGGTGGCAGGAGCAATTGGGGCGGGCGATTTTTGTATCAGTAGCCTCAGTTGGGATAATGGCATGAACAACGATTATTGGCTGGTAAATTTTACGACTTTGGGTTATAAAAACCTCAAATTTTCGTCTATCCAAAGAGGTTCTGGTTCTGGTCCGAGTGATTTTAAGGTACAATATCGCATCGGAAATGTAGGCACTTGGACGGATTTAACAACCATAAAAGCCTTGACCGATTGGGTGAGCGGCTCGGTGTCAAATTTGACTTTGCCCATAGCCTGTGAAAACCAAGCCAATGTGCAGATTCGTTGGCTATTGACCTCCAATACTGCCGTAAGTAACACACCAATTTTGGCAACTGGCAATGGACGTATCGATGAAATAATCGTCATTGGTGATGTCCTGCCTCCTTGTACGGTTATGTTTAGTATTGCCAATGGCGTTTGGAATGACCCCAATATCTGGTCTTGTGGACGAGTTCCTGATATCAATGATGCGCTGACAATTGGACATATTGTGTCAGTTTTGGGTACTGGTTTTTGTAAAAATATAGGCTATGTAGGTACTGGGAAAATTGATATTTTAATTGGTGGAAATTTAAAAATCAATACGCCTTAAAATAAAAAAACATGGAAAATATATTTGTTTCAGAAGAGATTAAAACTGTCCAAATCAGTTTTATGACAAAGGCTTTCGGCTGGATGAGCTTCGGACTTTTTGTGAGTGGGATAACGGCATTTAAACTCATGCAAAACTATGTTCTCACCCAATTTCTGAGCAATGATGTGGTATTAGGGATTTGGGTAATTATTCATGTAGGAATTATTGTTTGGCTTTCACTTAATATCGAAAAAATGCCTTCAAACCAAGTTATGCTATATTTTATTGGCTTTTCTCTCTTAAATGGCATCACGATTCCATCAATTTTTAGGCTTTTTACACAAAACTATTTTTATAATAGCTTCTTTATTTTAGGATTCATGTTTGGGGTGATGTGCACTTTTGGATACTTCACCAAAAAAGATTTAACGGCTTGGAGTAGCCTTTTACTTATGATTTTTGTGGGAATTGGCTTGAATATTTGGGTTCATATGGTTTGGATGAATGACCTTTTTCAACTCATAACCACAGCGATTTTTATCTCCGTTTTCATGGGTTTAGTCATTTATGATACCAACAGAATTAAAGGAATGAGTATCAATGAAAATAATATTAATCCCACCGCATCTTTGGGCGCATTTACTCTGTATTTAGACTTGTATTATCTCTTAATTTTCATTGTTTTTGAAGTCAATAAAGGCAGTAAAAAAATTAATAGTTAAACGTTATCTTTCTTAAAAATTAAACAATCAAAAATCATGAAAAAAGTATTTTATCTCATAATCCTGATTGGATTATATTTTGTCCAAAAAACAAATGCACAAGCACCCGTAGGTTTTCCAGACGGAATTACCGTTGGAACAGGTGCGTCAATTCCCGCAGGAAGTACCTACAAAATGGCAATTGCGGGAGGAATTATTACTGAAAAAGTGCGGGTAGCAACGAATGGAACCGTGTTTTGGGCAGACTTTGTTTTTGATAAAAACTATGCACTTCGTCCGCTTTCAAAACTTGAAAATTATATCAAAATCAACAAACATTTACCCGAAATGCCTTCAACTTCTGACGTAAATAAAGAGGGAATTGATTTAGCCGAAACACAAGCATTATTGTTACAAAAAGTGGAAGAATTGACTCTATATGTGATAGAACAAAATAAGAAGATCGAGCGATTAGAGAGAAAATCGAAGAGATTCTATCCTAAAAAATAGGTGTTGTTTTTAATTACATTTTATCCATAAATCTAAATTATCTTCAAATGAAAACATACCTACAAAAAGGCAACAATTCTTGCTTAATTATTAATCATAAAACTTCAAAAAAAGTGTTTGTTAGGGAGGTAATTTTATTAAAAGGAAATATAAATTACACCATTTTTTATTTGGAAAACGGTATGACAATAGTAATTGCACATTCCATAAAATTTTTTGAGCCTTATCTGACAACTCATGGATTTTTGAGAATCCACCGTTCATTTATGGTAAATCCAAACCACGTAAGGCAGTATAATAAACTGGACGAAAGTTTAACAATGAGTAATGGACAGAAAGCCATTATTTCGAGGAGAAAAAAGCGGTTTGTTGAAAATTTTCTACTTTTCTGTTATGATTAAATTGGAAAAATTTCAAAATTTTATATTTGAAAATCAATGTGCAAACTCGTGAAGTGCATCAAAAAGTGTGGGGCAAATGATTTTTTATTTTTTCAACACCAGAGAATCTGGGTTTAAGGGGCTACCTTAAAATTATTCGTTTAATTTATGAACGTAATTGCCACACACTTTTTGAGGCACTCCCTGTTAACGAAGGAGCTGTTATTGTACCTAAAGGAAGATGGCATGGGTTGAAAAACACAGGTGTTATAAATATTGAAATGAGAATGGCATTTACACCATCGGGTTTTGAAAACTATTTTAGAGAAGTGGGACAACCTGTTGGACAACCTTTCGTTCAAAAGACAATGGAAGAACGACGAGCAATTGCTAAAAAATGGGGTATGATTTACAAACAATAAAGTATACTGCTAACAGTGGGTTTTTTGCAAGTGCGGCTTAAAGTTGGGTAAAATTAAAAGAACGTACAAAAATCGTCGCGGGTCCCTCAGAATTTTTAACTTCCATAATTATAGTGGCTACTTGATTCTCAGTCGGTTTATTTTGATGAAATAGTCAAGATTACCTCGAATCTCGAGGTCGGATTTCTAAGTATTCATAGAATCTGCGGAATCTTGATTTCTTAGCAAGATTCTTATAGGGTTCCATAAAACTGAATCCCAAGATTTCACCAAACATTAGTTATTCGGGCAAGTAAACAGGCTGAGAATCAAGTAGCCACTATAATTATGGAAGTTAAAAATTCTGAGGGACCCGCGACGATTTTTGTACGTTCTTTTAATTTTACCCTAAGTATGTGGTAGTTGGGCTGAAGTCACCATTTGGGCCTAAAATAAAATAAGGTCTATAATCTATTGATTATCAACATTTTGCAAATTTCGTTCTTGTCCCATTTCTTCTAAATATCGGTAAACAGTTGCTCTACCTACCCCAATAATTCCTGCGATTTCAACGGCAGATTTCTTCTGTTTGTATAACATTACTGCCGTTTCTGCCTTTTTCTTCGCTTCTGGGCTTGATCCCTTCTTTTTGCCACCCATTCTCCCCCTTGCTTTAGCTGCCGAAAGCCCCGCTTTAGTTCGTTCACGGATAGTATCTCGCTCAAATTCAGCTAATGAACCAAAAATGTTCAGCAATAAGCGTCCTGAAACCGTAGATGTATCGATAGAATCTTTAATAGAGGTGAAATTTACTTTTTTTACTCTAAGAATTTCTACCAGATTTATGAGCTCTTTTAATGACCGTGCCAATCGGTCTAACTTCCA
>JACMRQ010000500.1 GCA_014376355.1 Arcicella sp.
ATCAATGTCATTTCTGCCAGTAGTATGTACGTTACTTAAACGGACGAATCCGCCCATTAAGTCCGTTTGCAAGAAAAGCCTACGAGAAAGGTCAAAACGGAGTCCAGTTTTAGCAGAAAGTCCGTATCCTGCAAAATTAAAATGATTATTTTGTCCAACTGTAAAGAGCTTCACATCCGAACGTGGAATCAACGCTCCTGCTCCTAAACCTACAAGCCAATCAACACCTTGAATGTTATTTTTTGCTTTCCAGATGCGGTCATAACGGTCTAATTCAATGTGTAAATAATTAAATCCGTCCGTATGTTCGTAAGTCAGAAAGTCCTTTGCAATGACGAATGGTTTATGGTCAAAATCACCCACGTAGGCAGGATTTATTGCATTTACATCAATGGAAGGGTTAGAATCTTTGGCTGAGATATGTCCTGTAATACTTGCACTTTGTTCATCAACCATCACGTATTTCATGTGGTCAGAACCAATGGAGATTGCCCAATGGTCGTTGAAAAAATAGCCATATCTGAAGTTATATTGTGGAATAGAAATGCGGGTAATATCTAAATATTCTGCTACACTCAGGGGTATGGGTAAGTCATTCGCCACTACATCATGGAGCGTGAAATCATAACCAATTCCTTTGAAAGAAATATCAGATTTTGCATATTCTGAACGGTTCCAGCCCCAGAAAAAATAGTGTTCTCCTTTACGGCTATACGGTTTTTTATCTTGTGCTAAACCGCTGAATATTAGCAAGTTGAACAAAAATATTAAAAGTAGCGGTTTTTGCATTTTGTGAATTATTTGATGATGATTTATGGAGTAACGATTTACATTCCACTCGACTTTAGCCGTAATCCAACTGTTTCATCCAAGCCAAACATTAGGTTCATATTTTGAACTGCTTGTCCTGATGCTCCTTTAGTTAAATTATCTATCACACTGGTTATCAATAAATTACCTTCGTGAAGTTCCAAAGAAATTAAACATTTATTAGTATTAACAACTTGTTTTACATCCACGGGTGAATCGCTTATATGTGTAAAAGGATGTTCAGCGTAATAGTTTCTGTAAAGTGTTTTGGCTTCCTCCAACGTTCCTGCAAATTTAGTATAAACATTCGCCATAATTCCTCTCGTGAAAGTACCACGATAAGGAATAAAATTGACCGTTGGTTTTGCTCCTTGAAAAGAGGAAATAACCATGCCAATTTCCGTAAGATGTTGATGAGTAAAAGCTTTATAGATGGAAATATTGTTACTTCGCCACGAAAAATGACCCGTTGGTGAAAGACTTTGTCCAGCTCCCGTGGAACCCGTAACCGCCGAAACATGAACATCGTCATGAATCAAACCCGCATGAGCCAAAGGCAATAAAGCCAATTCAATGGAAGTGGCGAAACAACCTGGATTTGCCACGTGATTTGCCTTAGAAATTTTATCTCGTTGCAATTCCGCCAAACCATAGACAAAACCTTCCGATTGGTCACGAAAATCAGTGCTTAAATCAACAATTTTAACAGCCTTGAATTCAGGATGAGCCACTAAGAACTTCTTAGATTCTCCATGTCCAGAGCAAAGAAAAACGGCATCAATTTCGGTATGATATTTTTCAGAAAACACTAAATTAGTATCGCCCAATAAATCAGTATGCGTGTGGCAAACAGGTTTTCCTGCCTGTGAATTTGAATGAACAAAAACAATTTCTACTTGTGGGTGATGGATAAGGATTCTGAGTAATTCGCCTCCTGTGTATCCTGCACCACCTATTATTCCTATTTTTATGATTTTCATTTTTATGCTTATTTCGCAAACTCCGTCACCTTCCGATGAATCATAGTTTGATTAGAAACTATCTTTGAGAACCCTCTTACATCATCGCCCGACCACGAATTATTCATCTCTCCGTAAGTGCCAAAAATAGACGACATCAAATCAAATTTTGATTCAATTCCAATCATTTGATAACGATAGGGTGCTAAATGAATATACACCGTTCCCGTTACATTTGCCTGAGTATCAGCCAAAAAGGTTTCAAAATTACGCATCACAGGCTCCAAGAATTGTCCTTCATGAAGCATTGTTCCATAAGATTCACCCAAAGTTTGTTTCCAGTATAGTTGTTGCTTAGTAAGCGTATGTTTTTCCAATAAATGATGAGCCTTGATAATCAATAAAGGAGCAGCAGCTTCAAAACCAACTCGACCTTTTATGCCAATAATCGTGTCGCCCACGTGAATATCACGACCAATGCCATAAGCACCTGCAATGTCAGATAACTTACGAATAGCAGCTACGGGCGAAGAGATTTCTCCGTTAATACCCACTAATTGCCCTTTTTCAAAATGCAATTTTACTGTTTCCTCACCCGTTTTGGTTACTTGTGTAGGCCAAGCTGATTCTGGTAAATATCCGTTAGAAGTCAAAGTCTCTTTTCCGCCAACCGACGTTCCCCAAAGTCCTTTATTGATAGAATACGCAGATTTTGTCCAATCACGCACAACCCCTTTTGCTTTGAGATAATCAATCTCGGCTTCACGAGATAACTTCATATCACGGATGGGCGTAATGACCTTACAGTCTGGCACCATAATTTGGAAAACCACATCAAAACGCACTTGGTCGTTGCCCGCACCTGTACTGCCGTGTGCAATGGCTTTTGCTCCTAATTTATTGGCATATTCTGCCACTGCTGTTGCTTGAAAAACACGCTCTGCCGAAACTGAAAGCGGATAAGTGTTATTTTTCAAGACATTACCATAGACCATATATCGGATACAATCATTATAATATTTCTCAACAACATCTAAAGCAACGTGGCTCGTAACGCCCAAACCGTAAGCTTTTTGCTCAATGTCTTTGAGTTCATCGGGCGTGAAACCACCCGTATCCACAAGCGCAGAGTGGACTTCATAACCACAATCATCGGTTAGATATTTTACACAAAAGGAGGTATCAAGCCCTCCCGAAAATGCTAAGATTACTTTTGGTTTGGTCATTTTTTGGTTTAATGTTGGTACTTTTTTGTTTTAGGTTCTGTACAGTTTAGTCTTGCGAATTTGAAGGAGTAATTATTAAACTTTGATTAATTTATTATGGATTAGATGAGAGTCATTGCCGTTACGTTCGATAGGTCGCAACATTTTCAATAAACCCTCATATTTGAAACTTAGCTGATGCTCACCAAATGCTAATAACTTTATTATTTCTGATACATGAAAATTGATTTTGATTAGCAAGTAAAAGTGATGCCTTTCTACATTGTATTGCAGGAAAAATTCATCTTTCCTGTCTGTTTTTTCGATTATACAAACTAATGCCCCAATAGTTGCATCATAAAAATTAATAAATTTGTCTGTTTTATTTAGTGTAACGTTTTCAAAAATTGAACCATTTGAAGGATTATTTTGCAAAATAAAAGTGTCAATATCCATTATACTTGATAATCCTAAATCATTACTACTATACATCATAGTATCTTTAAACTTATTTTCAATTAATATTTGTTGATTACATATTAATGTAATAACTTGATTAAATGATGATTCTGAGGTTTGGTTTTTAATACTGTCTTGTTGTAATTTGACCCCGTCTTGTTGTAACTTTATACTGTCTTGTTGTAATTTAATTGTGCCTTGTTGTAGGTTGATAGTGTAGAAGAGTAGTATATTACCTAAAATAGTAAAAATTGTTCCCACGACTCCTCCAATTATATCACCATATTGACCAAATAATTCATTATCAATTGGCAAATTATATGAGTATGTTCTGTGTACAACAAATAAAAGTGTAATAATAACAGATACAATAATTCCAATTATTATAAAAAGCTTAGCACTTTTTATAGATATAAATTTTTCCATTTATTATAACTTATAATTGATTAAAGTTTTCCACTTTATTACTTTCTCTACTACACATTACGCTATCATTTTATGTTGTAATGAAACTTATTTGGCAAATAAGTCCAATGTCCACTTATAATTACTTAATAAATCTAGCCTCCAAATATCCAATTGTTGATGCATATTTTACTTTATAATAGTTCTCATTGAATTGGGAGATTAGTGTAACCTTACCATCACAAGCTTGATTAATAATTTTACCTATTGAACTATCTGGTTTATCGTATATTGCTGAACAAGTGAAAACTTCTACTATTTTAGGGATAAATGTATTTATATCGTAATTATCTGAATTTGCAGAAGGTAATTTAATCCATCTTACTTCCATAAATCCAATTGTATTCTCATATTTTACTTTATAATATTTTTCATTGTATTGGGAAAGTAGAGTAACTTTTCCTTTACAAGCCTGTTCTATTTGTTTACCAGTCCCCTTTGGATTATCGTATATTGAAGAACAACTAAAAACTTCAATTGTGGTGTTATTGTATTGTTGCAATGTAAAATCGTTTTTGTACGAGTTTTTACCATAATCAGGTTTATTATATGAAGGGGAAGAATTTGCAAAATTTTGATCAGGTTGTATCGTTCCATTTTTACCTGTGTACGGATTGACATTACCAATTGTAGAAAAATTATCAATATTAGTAGAGTTTGGAGCTGTTCGGGAATAAGGACTTACATAAGTTCCGTTATTGCGATAATAACCTTGAACGTGAACATCGCTGCTACTCTTTCTTTGTGCTAACGATGTAATGGAAATCATTAAAGTAGTAAAAAAAAAGAATATTTGTTTCATAAATTTTCCGTTTAAATGAGTTTTTTTTACTTTTATTTTTGTCATAAAAATCAAAGGCAAAAAGTAATTATTGTGGGTATTACTATTAGATAGTTGCAAAGTCTTTTATGATTGCATTATGAGACTTTAAAAAAATGAGAAAATTCATTAACTCTTTTATCATGTCTATTGAATGTTTTTCTGAGTAGAATGTCAAAATAAAAATTTTATTTATAACAACTTTGAAAGTGACCCCGTTATGACTTCCTCCATGAATACTATCCCAAATATCAGTTTCGGGTAATTCACATTCAATATTACCCCATTTCAATATTCTATTCTCAACTATTTCGCTTTTGGAAAAGAGAGAATATCGAAATATCTTAAAATTTTTCTCTGTAGTTCTTTTCCAATCTCCTCTCAACAAATAAATATTTAGAGGGTTATTTGAAGCATCATTAAAAGCATTTTCATCATTAAATTCAACTACTTTTCCATCTTTCAATATTCCAAAAAAAATATTTTTTCCTTCCATTTTCCTTTTATTATTAATATTTTTGCCTTTGTTGGTTTTCAAACTCACCCGCCGTCGTTTGATGTTTTCCACCAACGACATTTGCGAAAGCAATCGAACGAATATTTTAAATCTGTAATTATTTGATAGTCAGACACAAAGGCATTCAGGCCCTGTCATTGCGAACATCGTGAAGCAATCTTTTGGATTGATACAAGTAATTTTAAAATCCCTTTTCGTACTATTTTTTGTACTTTTGAGCTTAATGTTTTCTTCTCGTAAATTAACAGATTGCTTCACTGCGTTCGCAATGACACGAAGCCCGTAAGCTAATAGATTGCTTCACCATGTTCGCAATGACAGGGCTTCATCATCCCATTCTTCCCTCATTTGCTTGATATGCTCATTAAGATTTTTGCCTTGTTTTTTAGTAAGAATCCATCTGTATTTATCTGAAAGCCTTTTTTTAGGTTTTGATAACGTCTTTATCATGATATTAATTTCCAAAATCATCCAAGCAAAACATTAGCTGGAATGCCTAAATTATTATGGAGATATTTCAAGAATCTAACACTCATTTGCTTCTTGCCATTTAGAATTTCAGAGATGCTACTTTTACTCATTCCAAAACGCTGGGCTAAACTATTTTGAGTTAAACCTTGCTCTTCCATTTCATATTTCAAGGCTTCGATAGGAGTTAGAGCCTCAATTTTATAATGTTTTTGTTCATATTCATGAAGCAACATGGACAATACTTCCAAAAGGTCGCCTTCGGCAGTGTTAGGTTTAGCATGAAAAACCGTTTCCATTTTTTTCAATACCAAGTCATAATCTTGCTCGTTTTTGATGGGTTTTATCATCTCCATTTCAGTATTATTTAAGGATTGTAATCCACAGTTTTAACCTCGGTATTGTCATATTCTTTATGTGTCCCCAAAAATTTAACAAAGCACAATTGAAACTCATAGTTGAATGCAGCCACTAACCTATATTTGTTTCGTGCAATGTTAAAAACTATCCTTTCATTTCCGATGTAGTCAGCCCCTTTAAAATCCGCAATAACTTCCTGTGGTGTTTGGTAGCTATTCCCCTCAATTTTACTGTACCAATATTTTAAATTGGATTCAGCATCGGGATATTTTTTCCAGAAGTTTTTTAAAGTTTTTAGGGCGTGGATTCGCATAAATATTTCTATAAAACAAAGTTCGCTAATTGCGAACTAACAAGCAAATTATTGTTGGTAATGACAGTGCTTACTAAAATCTACACCACCTGTCTTTTAACCTTCCGCATCTGCATTCTCAAAAACATCTTTTCCTTAATAGATTTCAATCTTTCCAAGACTTTTACATCCTTCAAAAAATTCCATTTTTCGTGTTTTTCTTGCTTTTCTTTCAAAG
>JACMRQ010000501.1 GCA_014376355.1 Arcicella sp.
AAAACAAGTTATAAAGACCCTGATGAATTTTGTTGTCTGTTTGTATTGGATAAAGATTTTGCAAGTTTTGTGTATATTCCGTTTCCAGAAGATTGATTTCGAAAATTATAGAACACGGATTTAAAGGATTAGACCGCAGCGGCGGACCGCACGTATAATTACTTGTATTTTCTGCCATTAAAATTGGTTAATTATTATATCAATGTAAACTATTTAACCAATTTTTAAAAATCAATCCGTGTCTAATCTGTTCAATCCGTGTTCCATTTTAACCGTTTCATCGAATCCGATAAATATAAAACGTCTCATTATGATTATGAGAAGGATTCATTAAATACGCCAAATTATCTACAATACTTGGTTCAATATCCACTTCATGTTCCATTGTTGGAAAGACCAATTTCATTGCTGCTTTACGTTTCTCCAAATCCGTATTTCCTATTAAAATCACGTAGTTAGGCCTTATTTTTGTTCCTAATTTCAACTGATTGGGCAAATCTGCCATTTTTTCATGTGTATCAACTGAATAATAATCATAGCGTTTTTGAAGATAGAATGGAGCTTCTGGTTGTGAAGATTCATAATTTTGAACCACAAAATTAGTCATATCTCCTTTCTCACGAAGATAATTCATACTTTCCACCCTCGAACGTTTTGTGTAAGTTACAGACAATAAACAGAGCAAAATAGTATTCAAAATCAAGAACCAAACAATAGCAAACTTTGTAAATCTACGAAGCCACTTTTTGTCTTGATATTGTTCAAAAATATCTCTGAAACCAATAATTCCTAAAATAATAAAAAACGGCAAAAACGGCATAATAAAACGCTCTTGTTTGTTGGCATAATAAGAATGGAAGACAAAAAATAAGAGTGAAGCAAAAAACAAAACCTTTCGATTATGCGATTGAGTGGCCGTTTTTAAGTATCCAACTAACAATAAAATAAAGGGGAAAGCCAAAAATAAACCTGCCATCGTGCCGATGTAGCGATGCCAAGGGCCATTTGGATAACTGGCAATATTGGCAGCAACACTATTATAATCAACATAAGCCTGTATAGATGCAAAAGGATTTCCCCAATACGAATAATCTAAAATGCCTTGGGTAAGCATGAAAAACACGCCTATTGCCAAACCAAAAACGAGTGCTTTTTGCCAATTTGCTTTACTGAAAAGCCAAGCCACGCCAATTACAAAAGGAATGAAAATAATTTGATAACGGAACACAAAAGCAATCGTAAACCACCAAGCCGACCATAAAATATATTTAGTGGTAAGGTTTTTTTCAAGAGCATAATAACACCCAATTATCAGTGGAGGTACACAAGCGAGTTCACGTAAATTACGCACAGAAAGAAAGGGGAATACCCAAAAAACTGCTAATAATAAAGCCACAATTTTAGCATCATTCGGGCGATTGCTGAGGCGTTCAGTGATTCTATATCCGTAATAAATAGTTAATAACGAGAACAATCCATGGACTAAACGAGCCATAAACATTTTTCCCTCTGGATTGTACATTCCAAAGAATTCACAAATGGCAAAAATGACGTAATGAACTCCTGGATAAACGAGACTAAAAAGGTAGATTGTACCTTTAGGAAAGTTCGGAAAAGGCGTATCTAATTTATCTAATAGGTTTTGTGTGATTTCAATCACTTCAAAATGGTCGTCAGAAAAGGCGTATCCCTTAGAAAATATTACGGCGATTATTCTAAAAAATAATCCAATTAATATAATTTTTTTAAGGTCTAACGAATCTAAATATTTATTCATTCTGTAATATTTTCTCAATTTATTTTTTACAAAGATAAGATTTTATGAATAATTATTCCTGCCCGCCCAATAAAATCCTAAACGTTGTTCCTTTATTAACTTCCGAGCTTTTAACGGTTAATTTACCATTATGATAATTTTCAATAATTCTTTTAGCGAGAGTTAAGCCCAAGCCCCAACCACGCTTTTTTGTACTGAATCCAGGATTAAAAACCTTACTTAAATTTTTCTTGGCAATGCCTTTACCTGTGTCAGAAATATCAATTACAATTTGATTATTTTTTGTTTCTTTTATCACCACTTTCAAGGCTCCAATTCCCTGCATTGCATCTACGGCATTTTTGCAAATATTTTCGATTACCCACTCAAATAAATATTTATTCAATTTTATCATTGTATTTGGCGGTAATTCATTGATTAAACTAAAAGAAACTTTGGTCGAAATTCGCTTTTGAAGATACGACATAAAAGTCTCAATCGTCTCCACAATATCTTCTTCTTTCAAAACAGGAACTGAGCCAATATTCGAGAAACGAGTTGTAATTACGTCCAATCTTTGCACGTCTTTTTCTAATTCCTTTACAATTTCTTGATCATAAGACGGGTCAGTTTTAAAAAATTCAACCCATGCCGTAAGTGATGAAAGTGGCGTGCCTAATTGGTGGGCAGTTTCCTTGGCTAAACCTACCCAAACACGGTTTTGCTCTGACTTTCGGGACGAGTCAAAAAGTAAATAAGCCGCTAATCCAAAAATTAAAATTATTAATAATTGAAAGATAGGATAATAGCGTAAAATATTTAAAAGCTGAGAGTTACCGTAAAAAATGTACTCCTTATGAAAGTCCATGTCTAATTCAATTGGAGCATTCTCATCCTTAATAATTTCATCTAATTTGATTTTCAGAAATGATTGGGTTTCCAATGTATTGAGTCCTTTTGGAACATCAATATTCTTAGAATCTAGGTATCCAAAACCATTATCATGAATGGTTGGGATTGTATTATTTTCGTTAGATTTTTGAATCTTTTCAAAGAAGAAATTGATGTCTTTATTAACATCACTGGTCATGGCGTACTTAAAAGATTCAGCGTACAACTCAATTTGTTGTTTTTCACGTTCCTCTAATTTTGTTACCAACTTATCGGTAATATACAAGGATGCAGCTCCTACCAATACGCAAAAAACCAAAAAGGCTATTTTCCACCAAGTATTACGACTATAAATATCAACGCTAAGAATCATATTGTTTTGTAAAACGGACAGCCTTATCCGTTGCTATTATTTTTACTACGAATAAGGCTATTCGTACCACAATTACAATTTAACTATTTTTCCACTTTCTAACGACAAATCAACGCCTTTATTTCTTAAAATTAACCGATAATAATAGATTGCAGTCGGTAATTTATTTCCCAAAAAATCGGTTCCATCCCAAATATATTCATTCAATCCAACCCTTAAATTTTGTTTTAAAGTGTCAATAATTTTTACCGTTTTTCCATGAAAATCAAACAGTTCAATTTTGAATTCATCAGGAACTTCTGAGCCTGTAATTATGAACGAAAATTTAGTAAATAATTCTAATGGATTAGGATAAATAATGAATGATTTTACCTCCTGTTTTTGAATAATTCTGAATGAAATTGTATAAGGTTGGGAGCCTGCTAAATTGCCTGCAACATCACGTCCTTGTACTTGTAAAGTCAGTGTATCATTCGTTGAAATTTTTGGTAAGTAATTGATAATGAAATTATTATCTGTTAAATTAGCTTTCCAAGAAATAACTGGGTCTTGGAAATATATTCGTTTAAAATTGCAATTTCTGCAAGATTTTAAAGCCATTTCAATGCCTAAAGTGTCGGTTTTTATCCTAAATAAATTTTCGTCTTTCAAGCTAATCTGAATCAAAGGTTTTGCTGAAATAATCTCGTTATTTTGAATCTGTTTTCCATCAAAAGTTACTGATAGAATCGGGTTAATTTTATCAGCAATTACATTGAAATTATAGTCGATCGAATTATTATTATAAGTCTGTTCTGGTTGAGTTTGAGGATTGAAAAATATGCTTAAAGTATTATCGCCAATTTGTCCAGCCGTTTGAATTGGAATATTAATTTTAGTGGAATCATTAGCTGATAAGGCCTTGATTTTGAATAATTTAATTAATGTTTTATTCAAATAACGATTTGATAAAATTTGCCTAACGGTGATAGAATCCTTAAAACTCTTGTTAGAAATATTTTTGAACCAAACACTTGCCGTAAAGTTTTCATATTCTTGTTTATCTGTAATTTTTGAAGATTTTGCAACATCCACAATTCCTTCAGGTACGCCTTTATACGTGACTATCCATGATTTTAATTGCGGTGCTTTTCCAAAGAAATCACTGGTTTTTAAAGTAAGTTTTAATTTAATAAATGGATATTTTTTAGCATCTATTTCATTGATTTTCAGTTGATTAATTATTGTATTTTTCTGTAAAATGCTTTCTTCTCCCTTAAAATTTATCCCAATAATATCAAAGGTAAACGACTGATTTTGAAGGTCATTTTGTTGTATTTTTAAAGAAATATTACCCCATTCTGAACTAGGACTAATCAAAGGTGAAGTAATTATTCCTTCATTAAATTGGTCTTTTATTTCAAAATTTTCAATGCTTAAAATTTCCGTGTCTGAATTTTTCTCAAAGTTTGGAAATAAAGCTAAACTTGCTTTTTTTGCCCCTTTTCTACCAATAACAAAAAAAGGAGAGCCAGCCGTAAGTCGTTGAATTTTATTGCTATCCACGCCAATTTCTGCAAATCGTTGAAGGTTTTTTGCAGTTAATTTCGAGTAATCTATCAATCCAGAATTCCAAATCATTACATAATTTCCAGCGGGCGTGGCGGTGAAATAATCCTCCATATCGCTTGTATTTGGTTCAGTGGAAAGGTAATTAACCGAGTAAGGCGTATAGCCACAAACCAATCTTGGCAAGACAGAATACGGTCGCAAAGCACGATTGAGAGCTACTGCATTGAAGTTGTGCCATGGATAACAAACGCCATCGCTCAATAATAATTTATCATTTAAAATCACATAATTTGAACGATGCGGTCGAGTTACGCCACTATTCCAACCATAGATTTTTGCGGAAATTTTTATGGTTGATTCTGGAAATTTCCATTGATTATTCTCTAAAATAATCTGATGGTTGGTGGTCGTTTTTTCTAACTGAGCAAAGCTATTTTGAGCAAATCCTTCGGTGC
>JACMRQ010000065.1 GCA_014376355.1 Arcicella sp.
AGCAACCCGAAGATTTCCTTTTGAAATTAAGAAAGCATAAATGATAAAAAAGTGAAAAATAAAGTATTAAAAATCCATCCTAACGACAATGTAATTGTTGCACTAACCGATTTATTCAAGGGCGAAACCATAACATTAGACAATCAATCTTATACCCTTACCGAAAATATCGCTGCCAAACACAAATTTGCGATGTTCGATTTTGAGGTTGGCTCAGAAATAAAAATGTACGATGTGTTGGTTGGAAAGGCTAATCAGTTCATTTTGAAAGGCGGAAGTATCAATATTTTTAATGTAAAACACGCTGTCAATTCTTTTGAATTACGTGAAAATCATGCCGAATGGCAGGCGCCTGATTTGTCTAAATTTGAAGGGCGTACTTTTAATGGTTTTCATCGCCCCGACGGAAGCGTGGGAACGGCAAATTATTGGTTGGTAATCCCTTTAGTTTTTTGTGAAAATCGTAATATCGAGGTTCTCCGTGAGGCTCTCGTTGATGATTTGGGTTATGCTCGTAAGCATAGTTATCAAAACCAAACCAACGATTTAATTTCGTTGTATAAAGCAGGAAAAACGATTGAGGAAATTTTATCGGCAGATTTACAAAATACTTCCGATGGCACGCAAAAGCATCAACTTTTTCCCAACGTTGATGGCGTAAAATTCCTCCTCCACGATGGTGGTTGTGGCGGTACACGGCAAGATTCTACGGCTCTTTGCGGAATGTTGGCGGGTTATATCACGCACTCAAATTGTGCAGGAGCAACGGTTTTGAGTTTGGGCTGTCAGAATGCTCAAGTAGGCGAACTACAGACAGAAATTGCCAAAAGAGATACCAATTTCCAAAAACCATTGTATATTTTAGAGCAACAAAATATTGGCACGGAAGCCGAAATGATGGCTCAGGCTTTGAAACAAACCTTTGCGGGTTTGATGCAAGCCAACCAAAATACTCGTCAGCCAGCACCATTGAGCAAATTAACCATTGGCTTAGAATGTGGTGGTTCAGACGGTTTTTCTGGTATTTCTGCCAACCCAGCTATCGGTTATACGTCCGATTTATTGGTAGGTTTGGGCGGCACGGTTATCCTTGCTGAATTCCCAGAATTATGCGGGGTTGAACAAGAATTAACCGACCGTTGCGTCAGTCGTAACGATGCCGCTTTATTCAGTTACTTAGTGAAAACGTACAACGAAAGAGCTAAAGCCGTGGGTTCGGGTTTTGACATGAATCCTTCACCAGGAAACATCAAAGACGGATTAATTACGGATGCGATTAAGTCGGCGGGTGCGGCAAAAAAAGGCGGAACTTCGCCAGTAACTTCGGTTTTAGATTACCCAGCCAAAGTGACCAAAGCGGGACTTTGTCTTTTGTGTACCCCTGGAAATGATGTTGAATCAACGACTGCCGAAGTGGCTTCTGGAGCAAATTTAGTATTGTTTACAACGGGTTTAGGTACGCCAACGGGCAACCCAATTACGCCGGTAGTGAAAATTGCAACGAATACCAAATTGTTCAATAAAATGTCCGATATTATTGACCTAAACACGGGAACAATCATTGAAGGCGAAGAAACTATTGAAGAAGCAGGCGAACGTATATTAGAATATACTATCAAAGTAGCCAGTGGAGAAATAGAAATTTGTGCCGTTAGAAATGGACAAGATGATTTTATTCCTTGGAAAAGAGGGGTGAGTTTATAAAATATAAAAAAATTAATGGATTTATTCTTTTGAACGTTTATGATAGGATTTTCAATTTTACTCTTTTGCTGGTCTTGAAGAGAAATAAATTTATGAGAATCGATTAGTTATTAGCTTAGAAATGGATTATTTCATCCGCTAATAACTAATGATAAATTACAGAAATTACGCTCCGAAAACTCCCTTCACTTTGTCCCAAAGTCCAGAAGCAACTTCTTTAGCTTCTTCCAATTTCTCGGTGGCAGCCTCTTGTAAATCTACTAATTTTTCAGCAGCTTCGGCTTTTAATTCGTCTGCTTTGGCAGTCATATCACCGCCCGTTAATTCTGCAAATTTTTCAGATATAGCATCTTTTACTTCATCAAATTTTTCAGTTGCAGCGTCCGTTAAATCTCCAATTTTCTCAGAAGCAACGGCTTGCAAATCTTCGAATTTTTCAGTCGCAGCAGTAGCAAATTCGTCCGCTTTTGCAGAAACATCAACACCAGTCATTTCTTTAATTTTGTCAGAAGCAGCATCTGCAAATCCTTCTGATTTATCAGTTGCAACGTTTTTCACGCCATCCAATTGACTTTCCGCTTGTTCTTGTGGGTTTTCCATGATTGTTGTAATTGTGGGTTTTTATTTGAATTAGTAATGATTGAGTATATCTACAAATATCCATTTTTTTAGGCAAACTGCCTAATAATCAGCTAATTTGGGTATCATCTTTTTTCCGAAAAGCAATAAATAAAACAATTACTCCGAATAACACCGCAGGAATACTCAAAAGTTGTCCCATGTTATATTGCATACTATTTTCAAAGCTTACTTGATTCTCTTTCAAAAATTCATAAAAGAATCTTAACGTAAAAAGAATTATCATAAAAATGCCCGTTAGTAATCCATTACGGGTTTTTTCCTTTTTCAAAGACCATATCCACATGATTAAAATAAACAATAAAATACAAGAAATAGATTCGTATAATTGTGAAGGATGGCGGGGAACAACCACGGGATGCTCAAAATCATTGAAAAAACGAAATGCCCAAGGCACATCCGTTGGTTTACCAATAATCTCAGAATTCATCAAGTTTCCAAAACGAATAAAAGCCCCTCCCAAAGCAACGGTTGGCACAATACGGTCAGTTACGTATAGATATGGAACATTTCTCTTTTTTGCAAAAAGGTATATAGCAAAAAACATGAGCATCGTTCCGTGGGAAGCTAAGCCCGAAAAAGGAGGCGTTATCATATCAATAAAAAACTTACCTGGGTCGCTCAATAATAATGGAAATTCATAAAAGAAATAATGAGCCAGTCTTGCACCAATTACTGTTGAAATCATGGCGTAAAGCAAGAGTTCATCGGCTTGTTCAATCGGGCGACCTTCTTTTTTGAACATATAACTAAGTACCTGATACCCAGCTAAAAATGCCCCTGCGAACATCAATCCATACCAACGTAATGGGAAACCGAAAATCTCAAAAATTACTGGGGAAGTGTGCCAATCAATGTATGCTAACATTAGGAAAATGTGGATTTGTAAAATGAATAATTTACCAAAAATAACGATTTTGTAACCATATAAAAGCATTGGTTACGGAGAAATAATATAAAATCTATTTTTTGTTTATAAATTTAGGTATGCCTCCAATCCTCCTTCGAGATTCATAAGGTGTTGAAATCCTTTTTTTTCAAGGATTTTTTGGGCAATTCTGCTTTGTAAACCCGTAAAACAAATAATAACAATTTCTTGATTTTTAAGATGTTCTATTTGCTCAATATTTAACAATAGTTCATCTAATGGAATCTGAATTCCCCCCAAATTAAACTCCTCAATTTCATAAGGTGTCCGAATATCCAAAATCATTAGTTCTGAAAAGCGGTCTTGAAATTCTTTGGGGGTAATTTGCATGAAGTTTATAAAACAACGCTGGCAAAGTTTTGAACCTTGCCAGCGTTAAAATTAAAATAAATTTATTTGCTTTTCAACTTCCCAAATACAGCCGTTGCTCTTGCGGATTTAACCTTTCGGAAAGTTTATATTGCATCAATCCAATTGATTATAAGCCAAAAGACCTCCTGTTACATTACGAACATTTGTAAATCCTTGTCCTTCCATAAATGCTTTTGCACGACCAGATCTTGCTCCTGAACGGCAGTGTACAATTACTTCGCTATTTTTCCAAGCCTCGATTTCTTCTATACGGTCGGGCAATTCACCTAAAGGAATCAAGGTTGCTCCAAGATTTTGTTCATCATACTCATAATCCTCACG
>JACMRQ010000502.1 GCA_014376355.1 Arcicella sp.
CTGCAAAACAAGCATCCCAATTTTCGGAAGCACCAATGCCCAAAGCCTCCAAATACCAGCGGTCTTTTCCATCATGTTGCGTTGCTAATGTTGCCCAAAGTTCAGCAGCTTCGGCTGATTTATTTCCGTGTAGGGCAATAGCACATTCACGACGAATTTGTGGATTGGTATTATTTGCGAGCGGTTTTAGATACGAAAGTACGTCCAATTTCAATTGACGAGCCGCTCTGATTCCTGCAATTTTAATGTCTGGATTTTTGTCAGCTAAGGCTAATTCTGTATATTTTTTACCATCAATTATTTTACACAAAGCCCAAAAAGCTCGTGCTTTCATCGGTGAATTCTCTGAATTAAATAAGCTAACTAACTCATTTTCGGCAGATTTTCCAAATTTCTGTAAGGCTTCCCAAGCTAAATATCGAGTTGCCAAATTGGGACTTTGTAATGAAGCAACTGCTCCCGCAGGCGTTGATAAATCCATTTTTGGAACTTTGTAAGGCGTATTCTCAGGAGCAATTCTATAAATCCGTCCCCGCACTTGGTCGCCCGCTTGGTGACCCCCCACGCCTGGGTCATACCAGTCTGCCACAATCAACGAGCCATCAGGGGCAACGCACACATCAGCAGGACGAAACCATTGGTCTTTTTCCTGTTTCATAATGTTCACAATCTCGGCAGAATATCCTGCTCCTGATTTTTGAACGGGATACGAACGAACCACATTATGACCAGGTTCACAGTGAATCATTTGTCCTTGAAAAACCTTTGGTAAAAGATTTCCTTCGTAAATAATCATGCCTGTAGGTGAGCCTGAACCTGTTTGTAATAAATTTGGCATAGTGCCTGGGTCATTCAAATGCCAATGACGTAGAGGAGTTTCTGGTTCAATATTAGTACGATTTACGTTCCACGAAGCATGAGAAATTTCGTCTTTATACCCAAAGCTTCCGTATTCCATTACGTAGTTAATTCTCACGCCTTTATTCCCGTCATCATCATTATCCGACTGCCACATTGTTCCGTAAGAATCAATGGCAACTTCATAATTATTTCTAAAATCACTCGCCAAACATTCCACTTCCGAACCGTCCAAATTACACCGAAAAACCATTCCTTGCTGATAATTTTTAGGCGAAATTTCCTTTCCAAATTGATCTTTTACAATATTTCCTTGGGCATCTTTTAGTTGTGTTCCTTCATTTCCGAAATTAAAATAAAGTTTTCCATCAGGACCAAAAACAAAAGCGTGCATTCCGTGGTCATGTTGTTCGCCTCCCATTCCTTGAAAAAGAATTTCTTTTTTATCAGCTTTATCATCGCCGTCCGTATCAGTCAATTTCCAAACATAAGGACTTTGTGAAACAATAACAACGTTGCCCAAAACTGCAATTCCCAGAGGTGCATTCAGCGATTTGTCTTGATAAAAAACTTTGCTTTCATCCGCTTTCCCATCGCCGTCTTTATCTTCTAAAATTATAATTCTGTCTCCTTCTTTTTTAGTTGAATTTCCGTTAATGGCAGGTCGATAATTATAGGCTTCCAAGACCCAAACTCGCCCACGAGCATCCACTTCAATATCAGTGGGGTTTATCAACATAGGCTCCGTAGCAAAGGTTTTTACTTCCAAACCATCAGCCATTTTAATGCCTACAAGGGCATTTTCGGGTAAGCGTTTCCGGGTTTCTGTCATCACCGAATCAACGTAATGATTAATAAAACGGCTTGTGGAAGTATTTTGGTAAGCCATTGAAAACAAGGCAATTCCCAGCATAATAGCAGAAATTCCAAAGCGTAAATTTTTCGAAAATTGCATGAGATAAAAAAAGGTTAATGATTTTATTCTATAAAGGGGAAAATAATAAGTTTATAATCGGATGTTACTAAAATATATCTACAAAATACAAAATAATCCCTGACAGAATTATACTTTTCTGTCAGGGATTATTGAATATTGTTCAATATTAAAAAATGGTCTTCTTAATTTAGGCTTTCCTCAATCTTTCATTTATATCTTAACAATGAGTCTCAAAAATGTATTTTACCAATGAAAAAATTAAAATGTATTTTTAAATTTTTCATCATGGTTATGGATTTTTATCAACGGATTAAGATTAAGATTAAGATGAATTTGAATTAAATTTCACTTTAGCAAAAATAAATAAAAATAAATTCTTGAATTTTACACATAATTGTTACATTTGTTATGGAAAAAGTACAATATTTTGTCCTAACTATAAAAATGCAATCATGAAATTACATGGAATGCTTCGTATTTTGTTGATTGGTACGCTGGTACTTTTTCTTGGGTACGTTTTTTTTCAAAGTTTTCATTCGTTTACCTCACACGCATTTAAGAAACCTTAGATTTTGACTGTTAGTACTTAAATGAATAGTGGAATTAATGATATTTTAATTCGATTTCGGACTGATACCTAAAAAATAAATTCTACTTCTTTAAAGTCAAAATAATTTACATATCCATCCGTTTCAATTCCTAATTTTCCTGTTTCATCAACTCCAGTAATTTTTCCTAAAAATTGCTGACCATTTCTTTTAAAATAATGGTATTTTTGAAATCTAAACAAATTTGATAAGTATTTAATTTTCAACGATTCATAATTATTATTTTTAATTTTTAAGTAATTTTTTTCTAAATTTTCCAAGAGTCTTTTTAGTATTTCTGATAGGTCATATTTCAAAGGATTTTGGGTGATATTTCGAAGAGAAGTAGCTCGTAAATTATTAAATTCTAATTGATTAATGTTCAGTCCAATACCAATGATGGAGTGACCAATTTGATAGCCTTGCAATGAGTTTTCAATTAAAATGCCACCCATTTTTTTATCTCCGTGATAAATATCATTTGACCATTTTACGGACAAATTTTCATCAATAAATTCGCTCAAAAAGTCAAAAACGCCCATCGAAATTGCTACATTTAGTTGGAATTGATTGCTGGCTTTCAAGAAATTAGGTTTAAGGATGAGTGAAAATGTTAGATTTTCGCCCGAACTTGCCTCCCATATATTACCACGTTGCCCCCGACCCGCTGTTTGATTATCGGTAATTATGACCGTTCCTTCAAAAACCATGTTCTCTGACTGAATCATTTGAACAGCAATATCGTTAGTCGAATGACAGCTTGGCAGATATTTTATTAATTTGCCAGTAAATAATGTATTGGGTTGAATATTGTACAAGGTTATTGTGTAATTTTATAGTTTAAAATTTTTACTCATATATTATTGCAATATTAGAAATATCATTGGTGATATTTTTAAAGATTTCACAAATTAAATTTTTAGAACAATATTTTTAGAATTCAAGATTTACAAATAATTAAATGACAGAAGTAAAAACAAAAAGAGATATCAGTTCAGAGGAACTTAGCCAGTTGGTGGTGAAAGGTATGCAGGAAAGAAAGGCAACTAACATCGTTGTGATGGACATGAGAAATGTAAAAAATGCTTTTACAGATTATTTTGTAGTTGCATCGGGTACATCTGATACGCAAGTTGAAGCGATTGCTGAATCCGTAGATAAAGAAGTCTGGGAAGCTACTCGTAATAATCCTCGTAGTACCGAAGGAAAAGCTAACCGTGAGTGGATATTGGTAGATTATTATGATGTAATTGTTCACGTTTTCAAGAAAGATCGTCGTGAATTCTACAAACTAGAGGAACTTTGGGGAGATGCAGAATTTACCTATGTTGAGGAGGAATAGTTATAATTTGAACGAGTTATTAGGAATTCTAATTTTAAGGAATAGTTTTTTTCTGCATAATTAATTTTTTATTATTCGTCAATTATCGTTTATCATTTATAATTACCTTCTTCCATTCAAAAATTCATTTTACCATTGCTCACGAAATTAAAGAGTAAGAAACAAAATTAGTAATCAGTACGTTTTGATTAAATACAAGTTTGAGGCAAATTTAAACATAGTTTAGGAATCCAATTTAAAATAAAACCTAACACAAAAAACCTAACACCTCAAAAAAATACTTATAAAAAAATGGCAGAAAATAATAGTGAAGATAAAAAACCTCTGGGTTCTCAAAAGCGTCGTTCGGTCACTCCTGGCAATGGTTTTCAAGGTTGGTTGGTGATTGGATTGGTGATTGCTTTGATTAGCATTTACTTTTTGAGTAAAACTCATGTACTTCCCAAAATCGATCAAACTAAGTTCGAGCAAATGGTTTTGAACAAAGAAATTTCTAAACTTGCTATACTGAAAGGGAAAGAAGTGGTAGAAATTACGCTTAAAAAAGAATTTTTAGGTAATTATAAAAGCGAGTTGAGCGAACAACCTAATGCGGTTGTTAATCAAAATGCTGGTCCTCATTTCGAGAAAGAAATTACTTCAACAGATGCTTTTGTAGCAGAATTGAACGATTTACAGAAAGATATTCCCCGTGCCGAACGTGTTCATGCAACTGCAGAAGAACGTTATGGGATTTTGGAATTTTTGATGGGACCAGGATTTTTTATTCTTTTCTTTGTTGCGATTTATTTCATGTTCTTCCGAATGGGTGGAACTGGTGGTCCTGGTGGACAAATATTCAATATAGGTCGCTCAAAAGCAACTTTGTTTGATGGTGATGCAAAGGTGAAAACCACTTTCAAGGACGTAGCAGGACTGGACGAAGCAAAAGAAGAAATTGAGGAAATCGTTGAGTTTCTGAAAACGCCAAAGAAATTTACGGATTTAGGAGGTAAAATTCCGAAAGGAGCTTTGTTAGTTGGTCCTCCAGGAACTGGAAAAACTCTTTTAGCAAGAGCTGTTGCAGGTGAGGCTGGCGTTCCGTTCTTCTCATTATCAGGTTCAGATTTTGTAGAAATGTTTGTGGGAGTAGGAGCAGCACGTGTTCGTGATTTATTTAAGCAAGCGAAAGAAAAAGCTCCATGTATTATCTTTATTGATGAAATTGATGCGGTTGGTCGTTCTCGTGGACGTGGTGCAATGCCAGGTTCAAATGATGAGCGTGAAAATACCTTGAACTCTTTATTAGTTGAAATGGATGGTTTTGGAACTGATTCTGGAATTATTATCATGGCAGCAACTAATCGTCCTGATGTATTAGATCCCGCATTATTGCGTCCAGGACGTTTTGATAGAACAATTTCGGTTGATAAGCCAGATATTATTGGTCGTGAAGCGATTTTTAAGGTACATTTAAAACCATTGAAATTGGCGGCTGACATTGACCCTAAAGAATTGTCGGCTCAAACTCCAGGTTTTGCGGGTGCTGAGATTGCCAACGTTTGTAATGAGGCGGCTTTGATTGCTGCACGTCGTAATAAAACCTCTGTTGACATGCATGATTTTCAAGAGGCAATGGACAGAGTAATTGGTGGTTTAGAGAAAAAAAATAAATTAATTTCACCCGAAGAAAAGAAAATTGTTGCTTATCATGAAGCTGGACACGCTGTGGCAGGTTGGTTTTTGGAACACGCAAATCCTTTGGTAAAAGTAACGATTGTCCCTCGTGGAGTTGCGGCTTTAGGTTACGCTCAATATTTACCGAAGGAACAATTTTTATATCGTACTGAGCAGTTGATTGATGAAATGTGTGTAACCTTAGGAGGAAGAGTTTCGGAGGATATAATTTTTGGAAAAATCTCAACTGGTGCTCAAAATGATTTAGAACGTATTACCAAATTGGCTTACAGCATGGTTACGGTTTATGGAATGAATGATAAACTAGGAAACGTTTCGTTTTTTGATTCAAAAGGTGGTGATGGTTATAATTTCAACAAACCGTATTCGGAGCAAACTGCTCGTGAAATTGACGAAGAAGCTCGTAAAATCATAGCTTCTGCTTATGAGCGTACAAGGGCTTTATTGAGTGATAAACAAGATAAATTGGAAATATTAGCTCAAGAATTGTTGGTAAAAGAAGTCCTTTTCCAAAGTGACTTAGAACGTTTAATTGGTCCACGTCCGTTTGAACAATTGACGACTTATCAGGAATTTACAAGGAACGAAGATAGGAAAGCGGCAGATTTAGAGAAAGCAAATAAAGAAGCCGAAAGAGCTTTGCCAGCAAGTTGATTTTTGGAATATTTTATTACAAAAGCCTTATTCATTTAGTTGAATAAGGCTTTTTTAATTTTACTGTAATCAGTATCGATTTTTTTATTACCTATACTCGCTGGTATTATTTATTATTATAAAAAAAGTATAATTATAACTTAATATTTCTCTTCATTTTCCTCTCTTTTTTCTTTCAGACTTGATTTTATTTTTGCCAAAAATATTAATTAAAAATATTTAAATATTTTTAATATACCAGACTAAGATTGGCATCGTTTATGTAGAGGCTTAATATATATCTATATTACTGAACCATTTTTTTTACTATTAACTATTTTTTATGGCTTTAAAACTTTAAAAACTAAAAATTTAACCATCAATCATCTTTTTAAAGATAATTAACAATGTTTATAAATATAATTTCCTTGCTCTTAAAAAAAATAAAATATTGCATTAGGGTAGCCCTTATGTTATCAGTATATGTTTCTTCTTCTCTTGCAATTAACATATACGCAAAAAGTAATGATGGTTCTAATGTCAATCGAATTGTGAGTCCACTTTCTGCCACAAATAATAATAGAGTTCATTTCTGGAGTGAGAATGTTTCCGATCTCAAGCCCCACTTAATCCTAAATAAAAGTTATAGGAGTAATGGTTTTGAGATTAACCGAACAGTGCCCACTTGTGATAATGGTTCAACTCCGTTTGGAATAGCTTCAGCCAATTACAGTAATGGAGTAGTTACTTTTGTTTTTAACGCATCCAATCTAAGTACTGGAAACTGGAGAGTTGAGAGATCATCAATTCTTATCAATCAAGGCACTTTTAACCCAACCTCAAATACTGTTAACTTAAATGTGGGCACTTTATCGGCTGATAATTACCAGTTGATAATTAATGGAGTTAGTTGTGCGGGTACTGCCTCAAAAAATTTTACTGTTAACGGTACTCCTCCTCCAACCGGAATTAGTTGTGATAATGGCTCAACTCCATTCAATATAATCTCAACCGCATTTAACAAAGGCTTACTTACGTTTGAAGTTAATGCTAATAATTTCTCATCTGCTAAGTGGACAGTTCTTCAAGGTTCAACTATTATTAATACCTCCAATTTTTCAGTTACCAATAACATCATGACAGTTAATGCAGGAAATATTTCAGCAGGTACTTATACTTTTAAATTGGATGGTGTATCATGTAATGGTACTACAGTCAAAAATTTTAATATTTCAGCTCCGTATTTACCCCAATCTTCAGTAAGTGTTGCTCCATGTAGTTCGGATAATATTTTGTTTATCTTGGCTGGTGAAAGTAATGCAGGAGGAAAAGCATTAAATACTGAACTGAATTCAGTAGAGTTAGGGGTAAGAGATTCCCTAAAAATTTTTAATAACGACTCTTTTCAATTTGAGAGTTTAAAAATAGGAACAAACAACTTATTAGATCATTTCACGCTGATCAACGGAACAACTCATGGTTTGGAAGCTTCAATTGCAAATCGAGTAAGACAACAACCATTTTATAATAAGATTTCGTATTTACTTAAAGCAGGACAAGGTAAAAGTTTAATTTCGGATTGGGACACTTCGGGAGTATATTACAAAACGATGGTTAATCGTTCACAAGTTGTTAGACAAATTTTAAATAATAGTAATGTAAGTTATAAAACCGTCATTTTATACTCTCAAGGAATT
This sequence comes from Arcicella sp., assembly GCA_014376355.1. Lineage (GTDB taxonomy): Bacteria > Bacteroidota > Bacteroidia > Cytophagales > Spirosomataceae > Arcicella. Next base: position 7,732 of record JACMRQ010000502.1, read on the forward strand.
AATGATTTATTAGCAGGCGTTTCAGGGAGCTCGTGGAAAGCCAATACCAAAAACCATTTTCAAAACCTTCGAAATGAACTTGGGAGTAATACCTTAATTATTATTACCAAATTTATGCCTCAATATAGTGGGTATAATAGTATAATTGATGAAATATGTAATGAATTACCCAATACGTATGCTGTTGAAACCAGTGATGCTGGTTTGGTAGATGATAAGCATTGGAATGCGAGCGGATTCAAACTGATTGGAGATCGTATGTTAAATATCGTGGAGCATTTTAACTTCAAAAATTCTAATCGAAGTGCAAATGCTGTTTCAACCGCTTCTGTTATTATTTCGCCAGCTAATATTTGTGAGGGAAGTAGCCAATTACTGACGGCACTGCCAACAAATGGAGGAAATACACCCCTTTTTGGCTGGTATAAAAATAGTATAGCACTACCATTCTTTATCAATAAATATATATCTGATGGATTGGGGAATAACTTGATCAACAGTATTGCCATTTCTAATGATAATACTATTTATGCAGGTACTGCAAAGGGATTAAGTATTTCAAAAGATGGAGGTAATACTTTTATTAACAAAATCACTAATGGCAATCCAAATAGCAATAGTATTAAGGGTGTAGCAGTGTCAAACACAGGAAACATATATATTGCAACGGCATTTGACGGAATTAACATTTCAACCGATGGGGGCAATACATTTACCTCTAAAAATACAACAAATGGTTTAGCAAGTAATAATACCCGAGGAATTGCTGTTGATGTCTCTGGTAATATATATGTTGCAACTGCTAATGGACTGAGTATTTCGAATGATGGAGGAAATAGCTTCAATAATAAGAATATTAATAATGGTTTGGCTACTAATGTATTGCAATGTGTTTTTATTGGGAATGACGGAAAAATATACGCTGGTACAAGCTCTGGCGGAATCAGCATTTCAAGTAATAATGGAAATAATTTCACTACCTATACCACAAATAATGGATTAGGTGATGGAAACGTTTTTAGTATTTATGTAAACAGTGCTGGAAAAATTTTTGCTGGAACTGCTTACGGATTAAGTATTTCGAATGATGGAGGAGTTCATTTTAATAATTTTACGACAGCCAATGGGTTAGGAGACGACTATGTTTATAATGTCTTAATAAGTGCTGATAGTAGAATTTTTGCAGGTACATATGGCGGTGGTGTAAGCACATCTATTGATGGAGGTATTACATTTACAAATTACACAGTGAATAACGGTTTAGGAGATAATCGAGTACGGTCAATGGGAATGGATGGGTCTGGTAAATTGTATGTTGGGACAAGTGCAAGTTTAAGCATTGGAAATCAAAGTAATTATAACATTACTAATGCCAAGGCAAATGATAATTATTCAGTTGGTATGACAACAATATGTCCTATAATTGGTGTTACTAATGCTTCCATTACGATAACTCCAAATCCAACGACTCCAATAGTTATCAATAAAACAATCTGTACAAATACCAGTACAACACTTACAGCAACTTGTAATACGGGCGTAGCAACATGGTATAGTAGCCAAACAAGTACAACATCTTTGGGAACCAGTGTTTTAACAACAGGAAACATCAATACTAATTCAGATTTTTACGTTGCTTGTGAGGCAGGCGTAGCACCAAAATGCGTAAGTAGTAGAGTTAAATTGACGGTAAATGTAAGTACTCCACCAAGTAATCCGTCTGTAAGTAATCAAAGTATTTGTAGTGGTAATAACGCAACTTTAGTTGGGAGTTGTGCTACTGGAACAATCACATGGTATAATAATGCTATTGATACTACACAACTCGGAATTAATAACTATGGAACTCCTATTCTTACAACAAATACCAACTATTTTGCAAGTTGCAATGTTGGTAACAATCCAGGGTGTAATAGTAATAGAGTATTAGTTGCTATAACAGTAATTGTTCCTGCAATTGCAATGAGTAGTAATAAAACGATATGTTCAGGTTTGTCTACGCTTTTAACCGCAAACTGCAATACGGGTACGTCGCAATGGTTTAGTAGTAATACCAGTTTAACTGTTTTATCCAATGGAGATTATAATACCCCAGTACTCGCTGCAAGTACAGACTTTTTTGTAGGGTGTAAAGTAATGGATAATAGTGGATTAAATTGTTTTAGTAGTAGTAGAACAAAAGTAACGATTACAGTAATCGATGTTCCTTCAATTCCCTCGGCAAATGGCTTATCTATTTGTTATAATACCACAGCGTCTTTAATAGCAACTTGTATATCTGGAACTGCAAAATGGTATAGCGATGCTACCACAGAAACAATACTTGGTTCGAGCAATTTCACCACAGCGAGCTTAATGATAACAACTAATTATTATGTAAGTTGTGAATCTGGTGGTTCGACTAATTGTCGTAGTTCAAGGCTTAAAGTGACAGTTACGGTGAATCCTCTTATTCCAGCACCAACTGTTACTAACCAAAGTGTTTATTTAGGAAATTCAACTTCGTTTCAAGCAGTTGGTTGCAGCGATTCAGGTTTTTCATTAAAATGGTATGAATCAATTCAAAATAACTTGATTACTACGCCCTTTTCACCAACCGTTACAAAAAATTACTATACAAAATGTGAACAAGTTATTAATTCTCTTACTTGTAGCTCATTGAAAAGTATTGATATTTCATTGGCTGTTGTGAAAAGAGTATTCGTGGATAGTTCTAAAGTTGCTGCCACAACACAAGATGGCAACGCATGGGCAACAGCCTACGGAAATTTAACTACTGGATTGAATTCTGCACAGAGTGGAATTGAAGTTTGGGTGGCGAAAGGGACTTATAAACCCACTACTGGAACGATTAGAACAACATCTTTTGTAATCCCTTCTGGCGTTAAAGTTTTAGGTGGTTTTACTGGAAATGAAACTATTTTAACCCAAAGAAATGTATTTACTAATTCGTCTATTTTAAGTGGTGAAATTGGTAATTTATCGACTACAACTGACAATACTTACCATGTTATTTCTTTTGATGCCTCAGACACAAATACATTGATAGATGGATTTACGATTGTGGGAGGAAATGCTAATTTTACTAATATTAGTGAAATCACTATCCCTTACAGTCCAACCACCACTGCAACTGATAACACGGGTGGAGGAATCGTTATTAAGAATGGGGCAAGTCCTACTTTGGCAAATTGTATTGTAAAATTGAACACAGCCAAAATAGGAGGCGCAATATTCTGTGCAAACGGAAGTATTGCGACCATAAAAGGTTGTAAAATAATTGCCAATTCTGCCAGTATTGGTGGAGCTATTTACACACAACAGGCAAGTAATATAGTGGTTAAGAGTTCACAACTTTCTGGAAATAAAGGAAATGGAGAGGCTTTCTATAATAATTCGACGATTCCGTCAGTAATTAATTGTACTATTGTGGGTTCTGGAGGAAATACTTCTGCCATTTATAATGGAGTCAACAGTCCATCAGTATTTCAGAACTGTATAATTTGGGGATATTCAACTCTCTTTAATGATAGCCAGTCCATCGTAAATTATAGTAATCTGTCGGGTTCTTATTTAGGAGTTGGTAATGCCAACATAGACCCACTTTTTGTAAGTTCATTGCCAATAAGTTCCGATATTTCAACTGGAGGAGATTTTCATTTAACGTCATTATCAACAATGATTGATGCCGGCAACAATGCTTTAATAACAATTAATGATAAAGATTTAGAACTTTATAATCGGATTTTTAACGGTGGAAGAGTTGATATAGGAGCTCTTGAATTTCAAGGTGCCAGAACAGGAGGAACTATTACAAGCATAAAAACAGGAAATTGGGAGGATAATGCTACTTGGGATGTTGGACGTAAACCGTATGCAGGAGATATTGTGATTATTTCAAATAACCATACTGTTTCAGTTAATGGCATTGCCACGGCAAAATCTATTCAGTATAGAGTTAACTCAATGCTTAAATATACTTCAAGTATTGCAGGAATGCAGATAGGTTTATAGTGGCGTTTTGATGTAGAATAATGGATGAGCTTCTGTGCAGTACTGAAAAAAAACTCAAATTCTGTGACTATAATTTTTACTTTAAAAAGGCAATATTTCGTTTTAAACCCTCAAATTTTGTCCTTTTTACAGGAGATTTTTTAAATATTTCCTTAAATATTTCTTCCGTTATTTCTTCCCAGTCTTGGTTAGTAAATTGTTGTAAATCAGGACTTAGATTAAATTGGGGTTCTTTATGTGGTTTTGAAAAACGATTCCAGGGACAAACATCTTGGCAAATATCACAACCAAAAGCCCAATTTTTAAATTGCCCGCTTACGTCCGCAGGAATATTTTCTTTTAATTCTATCGTAAAATAACTGATACATTTTGAACCATCTACCACAAAAGGTTCAATGATTGCCTCTGTCGGGCAGGCATCAATGCAACGGGTACAAGTTCCACAATAATCTTTAATCTCGTGGTCATAATCAAGGTCTAAATCAACAATTAATTCCGCAATAAAAAAGAAACTTCCTTGTTGTTTATTGATAAGGTTCGAGTGTTTACCAACCCATCCTAAACCTCCTTTTTTTGCCCAAACTTTATCCATTACAGGGGCAGAATCCACAAATGCTCTTCCACCAACTTCACCGATTTCTTGATGAATAAAACTCAATAAATCTTTTAGTTTTTCCTTTACAACAAAGTGATAATCAGTTCCGTAAGCATATTTAGATAGTTTTATGTCGTCTTCGCCTTCGGGGAGTTTATGTGCTGGATAATAATTGAAAAGTAAAGAAATCACCGACTTTGCATTATCAACCAACAATCGTGGGTCAAGGCGTTTGTCGAAATGATTCTCCATATATTGCATTTTCCCGTTTCGATTGGCTTTAAGCCAATTTTCTAATCTTGGAGCTTCTTCCTCCAGAAATCCAGCTTTGGAAATACCACAAAAATCAAAGCCTAATTCTTGGGCTTTTTGCTTGATTTGTTGAGCGTATTTTGTTGGATTTTGCATATTGGGGAATTATGAAATATTATGGCAGACGAAGTATTTTTTCTGCCGACAAAATGACTAAGTAAATACACTCATTTTTACAGTAATTAACCTTACCCAAACATTAAATTTTGTAAAACACCACAAATCTACTAAATTAGAGAAACAAGTAAATTTTAAACCCATGAATTTTAGTTACGATAATTACCAAACCGAAGGGTTCTTCGATGAAATGTTTGACAAAAACGGGAACGTTCGTTTAGGTTATGAGGCTTTTAAGGAGCGTACGGAGCAACTGAAAGTTGAGGAATTTATTCGCCGTCATCAAGCAGCTGAACGCTCATTAATGGCAATGGGAATCACCTTTAATGTGTATGCCGAGAACGAAGGTACGGAAAGAATCATGCCCGTTGATATTATTCCGAGAGTGATTGAAGCCGATGATTGGAAACGGACAGAAAAGGGATTAATTCAACGGATTACGGCTTTGAATATGTTTTTAGATGACATTTATCATGACCAAAAGATTCTGAAAGATGGGATTGTTCCCCGTGAATTGATTGAAACTTCCAAAGATTTTCTTCGTCCGTGTATGGGTATTCGACCGCCCAAAGGCATATACATTCATATTACAGGTACGGATTTGATTCGGGGTGATGATGGTAAATTTATGGTTTTGGAGGATAACCTTCGTTGTCCATCGGGTGTTTCCTATATGCTTGAAAATCGTGAATTATTGAAGCGAACTTTTCCAGAAGTGTTGGGTAAAACTCGTGTGCAATCTATTTCTGATTATCCGAATAAACTGCTTCAAATGTTGCAACACATCTCAGGCAGACCAAATCCAACGGTTTGCGTGCTTACCCCAGGAATTTATAACTCTGCCTATTTTGAACATTCTTATTTGGCACAACAAATGGGCGTTGAATTAGTGGATGCTCGTGATTTGGTGGTGCATAATGGATACGTAAAGATGCGGACAACTAAGGGATTTCAGATTGTGGATACAATTTACCGAAGAATTGATGATACTTTCCTCGATCCAACCGTTTTTAATCCACGCTCTATGATTGGAATTCCTGGTATTTTTGATGTCTATAAAAAAGGAAGAATTGCCTTAGCAAATGCCCCTGGGACGGGTGTTGCGGATGATAAAGTTATTTATGCCTACGTTCCTAAAATGATTAAATATTATTTGGGAGAAGATGCAATTCTTCCAAATGTGGAGACCTATATCTGCGGCGAAGAAGATGATTGTAAGTATGTATTGGAAAATATTGAACATTTAGTGGTTAAAGAAGCCAACGAAGCAGGTGGTTATGGAATGTTGATTGGTCCAAAATCTACAAAAGCAGAACAGGAAATTTTCAAGGCAAGAATAAAAGCAAATCCAAGAAATTATATTGCTCAACCAACCATTTCACTTTCCAGAGTTCCGTGTTTGATTAATGACCATGCCGAAGGTCGGCACGTGGATTTACGTCCTTATATTCTTTACGGAAATGGTGTTGAAGTGATTCCTGGAGGATTAACTCGTGTGGCTTTGCAGAAAGGTTCATTGGTTGTGAATTCTTCGCAGGGTGGAGGTTCTAAGGATACTTGGGTTTTATACTGATTTTTTGGAATGTAATGAACACGAATTGAGTGTATTAAAAATAGATCTGATAATGAATAATCTGTTTCTAATTTGCTCAATCCGTGTTCTATTTTATTCTGATGAAAACATTAAATTCAACTATAAAATGTGAAAAAAGCGATTACTAATGATTAATTTTGCATCATGCAAGCAAGAATTACCCAGATACAACAGCAAATTGCTGATTTTCAGATTGATAATAAAGAACAGCTCGAAATTTTTCGCATTGCCTACGTTGGGCGTAAAGGAGTTATTGGCGACCTTTTTGATGGATTAAAAAATGTTTCACAAGAAGAGCGTCGTGCCGTTGGGCAAGAATTGAATGCCTTAAAAGAATTAGCTCAAAATAAGTTCAATGAGTTCCAGACTTTAATGGAATCGTCGCAGGATAAAACTGTGGGGATTGAATTTGATTTGACCCTTCCAAATGTTCCTTATGAAAATGGAACAATTCATCCACTCACTTTAGTACGTGCCAGAATCATTGAAATTTTTGCAAAAATGGGTTTCAATGTATCGGATGGACCAGAAATAGAATCAGATTTTTATAATTTTACAGCCTTAAATTTTGCTGAAAACCATCCTGCCCGTGAAATGCAGGATACTTTTTTTATCGAAAAGAAAGGCGGAGAAGTAGCGGATGATATACTTTTGCGAACTCATACCTCAAATGTTCAAATTCGTTTGATGCAAAATCAAAAACCTCCTTTGCGTTCAATTATGCCAGGACGAGTGTATCGTAATGAAGCTATTTCTGCCAGAGCGCATTGTCTTTTTCATCAAGTTGAAGGGCTTTATGTTGATAAAAATGTAGGCTTTAAAGACCTAAAAGATACGCTCTATTATTTTGCTAAAGAGATGTTTGGGCAGGACACAAAAGTGCGTTATCGTCCTTCCTATTTTCCATTTACTGAACCCTCAGCAGAAATTGATATTACTTGCTTAATCTGTAAAGGGAAAGGCTGTAATGTTTGTAAATACTCGGGTTGGGTAGAAATTGCGGGTTCGGGAATGGTTGACCCTAACGTATTGGAACAGTGCGGAATAGACTCAAAAGAATACACAGGTTTTGCCTTTGGAATGGGTATTGAACGTATCACAATGTTAAAATACCAAATCAAAGATTTACGATTATTTACTGAGAATGACGTGAGATTCTTACGTCAGTTTGAGGGATTATAAACAGATACTGAGCGACACTTCACTACTTCATCGAACGTAAAAAAAATCTAAGTCCGATGAGTTAGTCGAGCGTCGCCAAGCATCGGTTTGTTTCTATATGTTAAAAATGTTTTACCTTAACACTTTTTAACACCTCCGTTCCTCACAAGCCAAAGCTATTTTGTATTTTTGGAAACATTATTGCCGTAAACATCAAAGCCCCCTGTCCCCCAGAGGGGTAAATTATCAAACTCCCTTTGGGGTTGGGGGCTTCAATTTTTAATTATGAACAATTTCAAAAGAATTAATGACCTTACTGGTTGGGTCGTTTTTGCCATTTCCCTATTTGTTTTTACTGCTACTGTTGAGCGTACAGCCTCTTTTTGGGACTGTGGTGAATTCATCGCCTGTGCTTATAAATTACAAGTTCCACACCCTCCTGGGGCTCCATTATTTTTGTTGTTAGGAAGAATGTTCTCGCTTTTAGCAGGTTCCGATGTTACACAAGTAGCTTATTGGATAAACATGATGTCGGTAGTTTCGAGTGCCTTCACAATTTTGTTTATGCATTGGACAATTGTAATGATTGGACGTAAAATTTATAATAAACCATTTGCCGAATTATCAACAGGACAGTGTTTTACGCTGTTAGGTGCGGGGGTTATTGGCTCGTTGGCGTATGCGTTTTCGGATACATTCTGGTTTTCGGCAGTAGAAGCAGAGGTTTATGCGATGTCCTCATTCTTTACGGCTTTAGTTGTCTGGGCAGCTTTTAAATGGGAATTGATTGAAGATGAAGGAGCAGCAAACCGTTGGTTGATTTTGATTGCGTATATAGTTGGTCTTTCCATCGGAGTCCATTTATTAAACTTGGTAACGGTTCCAGCGTTAGCATTAATTTATTATTTCAAGAAAAATCCAAATCCAACTTATAAAGGCGGTTTTATTGCTCTGTTAGCTGGTTTGGTAATCTTAGGGATTATTAACTCCCTAATCATTCCAGGGATTCCTTCGATGGCTTTTCAGTTTGAATTAATCTTTACGAACGGACTTGGTTTGCCTTATGGCGTTGGTGTTGGTGTATTTTTATTGGTATTTATTGGTTCTTTATTTTGGGGAGTTCGGTACTCAATTCAGAAAGGGAAAGTCAATCTAAATATCGGATTGCTTTCGTTAGTCTTTGTTTTGATTGGTTATTTGTGTTATACCTTAGCTTTAGTTCGTTCAACTTACAACACGCCAATCAATGAAAATGACCCAAGTAACATCTTGAATTATGTAAAATATTTGAAACGTGAACAATACGGTGAGCGTTCATTATTATACGGGCCAATTTATACGGGAACGGTTGAAAGTGTGGAACAGGGTAATCCAGTCTATAAAATGAAAGACGGAAAGTATGAAGTTTACGATCATAAACAAAAATTAATATATTCAAAAGATGGGCAAATGTTGTTGCCTCGAGTGTACAGTGGCACGCCTCAGCACATCCAAATGTATGAGGAAATGTTAGGTTTAGCGGCGGGCGAAAAACCAAGTTTTGGCGATAATCTTAAATTTATGTTTACCCACCAAATGGGACACATGTATATGCGTTATTTCCTCTGGAATTTTGTTGGTCGTGAAAGTGATGTGCAAGATGCAGGCGTAATTGATTATACTCGAAAGGGTGCTTTGCCAGAATTATTAGCCAAAAATAAAGCCCACAATAATTATTTCTGGTTGCCTTTGATTTTGGGTTTAATGGGCTTTACACTGCTTGTTCGTAAAGGCGAAAAAGACTTTTTGACTACAACTTTGATGTTCCTTTTAACAGGTTTAGCTTTAGTCGTGTTCCTTAATTCACCACCTTCTGAACCCCGTGAACGTGATTATATTTACGTTGGGTCGTTCTATTTCTTTGGACTTTGGATTGGTTTAGGCGTGATGCAATTGGCGGAATTATTGGGTAAATTTATTTCAAGTTCAGTTGTTACGGGTGTCGTTGCAACTGTGGTAACTGCCGTTGTTCCCGTTATTTTGATTCAACAAAACTGGGATGATCACGACCGTAATCATCGTTATCAGCAAGTAGATTTTGCCAAAAATATGTTAAATTCTTGTGCAAAAAATGCGATTCTGTTCACTGGAGGCGATAATGATACTTTTCCATTATGGTACGTTCAAGAGGTTGAAGGCTATCGTACTGATGTGCGTGTATGTAATCTTTCATTATTGGGTACGGATTGGTATATCGACCAAATGAAACGTAAAACGTATGAATCGCAAGCATTGCCGATTTCATTATCGAAAGATCGTTTTTTAGAAGGAGTTAACGAGCAGGTAATGTATTACGAGAACCCGAACGTTAAAAATGGCATTAATCTTCAAGAATATATGAAGTTAATAAAAGACGATAGCCAAGCAATTAAAGTGCCTTTGCAAGATGGTTCAATGATTAACACTTTACCTACGGAAAATCTTTTTTTACCGATTAATGTAGATGCAGTTAAAAAAGCTGGATTTGTTCCGAAAGATTTAGAACCATTTTTAACTGACCAAATGGCATGGTCAGCAGGAAAAAGTGGAGTGATGAAACCAGAATTGATTCAATTAGATATGATTGCTCAGAATGCAGCAACGGGTTGGAAACGTCCAATTTATTTTGCAACTACTTTGCCATCAGCAAGTTACTTAAATTTGAAAGATTATATGCAAATGGAAGGATATGCTTACCGATTGATGCCTGTGAAAATTCCAGGAGCGAAAGATGGATACGTAAATTCGGATATTATGTATGATAATTTAACGAAAAATATGTTCTGGAGAGATTTAGATAACCCGAAAACGTATTATCATTCAGACTTTTATTTGCAAGTTCCCATCGTGACGGCACGTTTGAGCTTTTTGCGTTTGGTTGATCAATTAATCCGTGAAGGTAAATTAGCGAAAGCAAAAGCTGCTTTGGATTTCTGCGACAAAAAGATGCCAGACAATGTAATTCCTTACGATCAGTTATCTGCAAATTTCGTTGCCTTATATATCGCAGCGGGCGACCCGAAAAGTGGTTTAAAAATAGCTGATACAATGATGAACAGAAATAACAAAGCTTTAGATTTCTATTTAAACGATCGTAGAAATAGTGATAGTCGTGATATTCAATCAGCACTTTATGAAATGCAAATTATTGTGGAAGGTTTGAAAAATGCAAAACTGCCAGAAGCTGCGAAGTATGAAGCAATGATGCAGAAACAGATTGCGAAAGCAAATTCGTAAAACTTTTATTCATGGCCTGACTCAAAGTCATGACATGAATTTTATCAAAAAAGCTCTCAAAATTAATTTTGAGAGCTTTTCTATATCAAATTTAGTTCAGATGAAGTAAAATGCAAAAAGTTTGAAGTGGGAATGACTATTTATAATCAGATTATTCAAAAACTATTCTCTATTCACTATAAACTATTCTCTAAATCTCCCCATTCCACTCGTAAAACCTTCGACCGTACATTTATACTCTCAAAAAAACGCAACCAAAAAAGCTGTTGATTTGATAAACTATCAGTCGGAGATTTTACTTCTATAAAACTGTACTCTCCATCGCTCCAGATAAAAAGGTCAGGAAACCCTCTTAAATTTTGCCGTAAATTCTTTGCCATTTCTAAGGTAATCAGTGTAATTTGTTCGGGAGATAATCTTTCTAATAAAGTTAAAATTAAAGGGAAAAGACCTCCGTACCACTCCACGAGTGGGTTTGTTAATCCGAATTTTTCAAAAAATATGCGGTTCATATAAATTACTGTTGCATCTTCATCTTCCAACATCTTCAAACGTTCTTCCATTTTTTCTTTGCGTTTTTCAAAGAAAGTTGGCTTGAATAAATCTGAAGGCGAACGTTGCAAAGGATGATGAATCGCTAAAGAATCAGTATCAAAAATAATGTCCCAAAACAATAAACCGAACAAACTTCGCCAAAGGTGATTTTCGGTAAATTCTGCCTTCATGCCCCGATTTTGATAATAATTAATCACGCCAAATTCAACTTGTCGTTTCCAAGTTGCCGCAATTGTAATGGAATCTGATTTGTGTAATTGTTGCGTTACGGCTTTTTTAGATTTCTTTTTTAGTAAAATTGCCTCCAAACGATTCACATAATCTTCCGCAAAAAACTGTTCGGTGGCGTTTTGCGGTTCAGCTAAAATGAGTTCACACAAGGCTTTTGCCTCTTCCCGATTCTTTTGTTTATCCAAAATTCTGACCTGTCGTTCCCGTGAAGGCGATTCTTCGGTGAGTCGGAAAATAGTGAGGGCTTCATCCAAAGCCTTTTTCTTTTCTAAATATAAAGCTACTCTCAACGAGAACGTTCCGTAGGTTGGAATGGCAATTTCTGATAATTCTTTTCGGTGCGTTTCCGTCCAATCCATGAACCAATTATAAATATCAAGTATTTCAATATCAGCTTGTTGCATTAAATAAAAATCCTCACGAGCGAGACTTACTTTCAATTTATCCTCCACTTCCTGACGAGTTTGGAAATACGCCACCATTTTATCTTCATCAAATTTTTCATAAGATTGAAAACCCAAATCACGGGTTACAAATTCGGTCATATCGCCGTGCCGAGAACCAAAGAAAAGGAATTTTAGCATTTGAACCTCCGTTTCTTTCTGAACTCTCACAAGCGAATGCGGAAGTCCATGAATATTAGCGTAATCTTCGGAATTTAAGAGATAAACCATATCCTCCCAATTGCCAATTGCCAACAGCCAATCCAGTACTTGATCCTTCTTTAAAGATGCCTTTCCACGAGTTTCATAGTTGAGCATTTTTGCTAACTCAATCAATTCAGACTTACTGAAAATATCCAGAACATTCGCTGCTTCTGTGAGATGATTTTTGGAAAGTGCTGCAACAAAACCTTTGTCAATTAAGCCATTGAGCGATTCTGTAATATTTTCTATTTCTGCATATTTCAATTTTTCTGTTCTAAAAAAAGAGCCTGTACGGTTGCAGAAACGAATAAAAAGACATCTTTCATCTTCAGTCAGAGCCTCAAAATCTGAAAGAAATTGCTGTTCAGTTTCATTAAGAATATGTTGATATTTCTTCTTTACAAAATCAATGAGATACTGAAAGTATGTCAAATAATATTTTGGTGGAAGTTCTATTTTTTCTGGAGGCATCTTTGCATATTATTTTCATTATACAAAGATGTATAATTAGTAGTTTGGAAATTCCTTGGCAAATTAGTTTCCAATTAAACAAAAGTTATTTTTAGAATATTATATTAGAGGCTTTGCCAAAGCTGCTTTTTTCGCAGGGAAATACGAAGCAATCATTGTGATGATCACTACCACTAACGCCGTAAAGAAAAAATCTGATAATTGCATTTTAACGGGATAAGCATCAATCAAAGCTCCCACAATTCCCATCGAAATTAGTCCGTAAGTTTGTTGCAATAAACACAAACCATAACCCATAATTAAGCCAACGATTGCTCCTGAAAATGCAACAATTGCCCCTTCCGAAAGAAATATTCGTTGAATCATTTTTGTGTTTGCCCCAATGGCATAAAGTGTTTTGATATCCTCTTTTTTCTCAATTGCTAACATTGAAAGTGAAAAGAAAATATTGAAACTTGCAATCCCGATAATGAACGTGAGTGTTAAGAAAACAAAAAGTTTCTCAATCTTGATTGCTCGCAATAGACTGGCGTGTTGCTGGTCTTGATTTTGAACGATGAAATTTTTACCAAGTGTTTGTTTTATCCTTTCTTGAACTTTATTAATTTCTTCACTGTCAATTATTTGCACCTCTAAAGATGTTCGTTCATTATTGTAATTAAACAAATTTTGAGCAAAAGTTAGTGGGGCAAAAATGTAATTATCGTCGTATTGTTGTTCAATCGCAAAAATACCCGAAGGTATCAAACTCATTTTATTGAAGGCATCAGAAGAGGTGAAATCAATGGTTTTTGATTTCGTATTTCTTGGAAACCAAACCTCCAGAGGTGTAAAAAAAGCATCCACATCAATTCCCAAAGTTATAGCAACTCCAGAACCCACAATTGCCTCACTAATTCCATTTTCTTTAAGTTTTAGTTTCCCGTCAATTAGTGCGTTTTTTAATCGTTCTTGCTTTAGAAAATTATCATCTACACCTTTTAAATTGACAACCATTTGGGCATCCCGATAACGTACTAAAACATTCTCCTCAATGACTTGATTGATATTTCTTATGCCTTCAATTTTACGTAATTTTTGCAAAAGAAAAGGCGGACAATCGAAGTTTTTACCAGTAAGAGGACTAATTTTCAAATCAGCATCAAAACTTTTATAAAGGCTTCGCTGAAAGTCTTCTAAACCATTAAATACCGATAGAACAACCACTAAAGCCATCGTTCCAACACCAACGCCCAACATAGAAATGATGGAAATAAGTGAAATGAACGATGTTTTCTTTCTTGAGAAAAAATATCTTTTGGCTATGTAAAATGGGAAATTCAATTTTCTATTTCCTCCCCTTCTTTCAAAGCGGGAATGTCTAATTGAGAAATAACAGCATCCATGTGAGCGGCGTATTCAGCCGTATCATCAATAAAAAATTCAAGTTGTGGCACAATGCGAACCTGATTTTTAATTTTATTACCCAAAATACCTCTAATTACTTTCGTTTTTTCACGAATATCGTGTAAAAGCCCTTGCTTATCGTTGGTAATCATAAAACTCAAATAAGCACGAGCAATTGATAAATCGGGAGTCATTTTCACATCCGCAATTGTTACGAATGCATTACCAAAGGTATTTTTCATATCTTTCTGAAAAATTTCGCTTAAATCTTGCATTATCAATTTAGCGAACTGTTGTTGTCTTTTAGATTCCATTATGTTGATATGGTATAAGTATAAATTATACCTTGTTCTATTTTTATACGTTTTAATTTACAAATTTCGGAATTATTTTCCAAAACCTTTCATTTTTATCTTCCTACTATGATTGTTTAAGAAGGATATATTTTTCAATATTGTATAAATCATGTTTATTACTATGAAATTCATTCAAAACTCAAGATTACGAACTACCTTTAAATTGCTGATTTTAAGCAGTTTTTTATTTTCCATATTTCTTTGTCTTCAATGTGTTAACGAGAAAATCGTAGCCCAAAAAATGGCGAAGGCGAGTCCTGTGGCTGAAAAACAAGTAGTTAAAGGACCAAGCCTCAAAACTGAAACGTCTAATGCGGGGATGTCTGAAACTGTTACAATTTTTCCAGCAACATTAAGCATTATTCCCGTTGAAAAAAATCCTGATACTTTTTCGCCCAATCTTTTTTCTAATGTAGTTTATCCTACCTCATTCAATAGAGATTTAGGTTTTTATTTACCCAATTGGATTGTCACACTTCAGACAACGCTATCAAAAGTTTATATTGAGCAAAAAATTCCGTTAAGAAATCGAGGGGTTTGGGGTTCGGTGGACTGGATAGAACATAGTAAAGAAGGTTCAGACTGGAATTTCACCGTTGATCCAGAAAACGGTCGATTCTTCCCTAATAATTACAATACCCGTAAATCGGTTAATATGAACACTTTTTCATCGGCTTTGCCCATTGAAAAACGTATTCAATCCGCAACAGTTGATTTGAATAATTGGGATACAAAAACAGAAGCAGACCTTGCTGAAATGGGAAAAAATGCTGCTCGAGCAACCCAGTTTGGCGATTATAATTTACCAGGAAAACAAAGAATAGGGCTCGTAAACATGGATTGGGAAAATAATTATGAGAACGGTTCAAATCCTCGAAAATCTTTGCGTTTTATTAAGTCCGTTTGTGATAATTTACAAGGAATTTTTCAAGCTATGTATGTGCATCCAATCAATGCAGAAGTTGGGAATTTGACGCAAAATGGCTACCCCAATACCAATGGAGAGGTAAATCAAAGTAGTATTAATCCAATTTACACGAGCATACAGAATTTGGATGGGGTTGATTATCGAGTAACTGATTCTAAAAACTTTGCCCCACTTTTAGAAATTTCTCACTATGGAGAAACTTCTATGCACGGGTATAATGATGGAGTGCGGACATTGAATGCTTACGGAAGGAATGCTAATATAGAACACTATCTGGCAAGAGTAGTAAGTATGGCTGAGAAAAATTATTATTACCTCCATAGCATCGGGAAGGATTTGGCTTTTATTCAGTCAAAAATGATTTGTGATAGAGGAGCAAATGGTTGGCAATATGCCGACGGAAGTAGAAAAGGTGGAGGAAATAAAGACCGTTTTTCTCAATATTTAACCCGTGACCAAGTTTTCAAAACCATTATGTCAGTATTTTTTTCAGGCTTAAATTATCACGAATGGAATAGACCCGTACCTAATATGAACGCTGATTGTTACAATGGCTTTCAATTTGCCCTAAATTTATTAGGCACGAGAAAAATAATGTCAAACAATGAAAATGTATCGGCGGTGGATATGAGAACATCCCAAGCTGAATTTCATTTGTGGAAATCTAAGTATAAATTTGCAGGAGAGACTGCCTATCGTCAAGAAAAAGGATATGAATTGAAAGATAATACCGATAATTTATTGGTCAGAACAATGAGAATGGGGAATAAGTTGGCAATTTTGGTAGTTAATCCTTACAATGTTGCAACAAAATTTAACCTTACAGTTGCTTGTCAGAACGGAGAAAGGAATTTTGAAAAGTCTTTTTCAGCCTCAGATTGGCAATCTTGCTATCCAAATGATGCTCGCAGAGATTATATTTTCGATATTATTGAAATGAAATAAGCTATGAGTCATCACTATGTTATCCGTTAGAACGGGAACTCTCAATAAATGGCTCACCATTTTTCATTAATTACTGTTAACTAATAAAAGGAATGCTTAGTTTTTTTAAGGTAAATGCGGTTTACCAGATATTCAGTTTGTTGATATTACTCATACTTATTCGTATACCCGTCTATCTGGTGGGTCTGCCTCAACTAATTCCAGAATTGCAGTGGATGCTCGTTGGCGAACAAATTAATAAGGGTTTTGTGATGTATTCAGAGATTTGGGATAATACTGCTCCATTATCCGCATTAGTTTATGCAGGATTAGATGGAGTATTCGGGCGGTCGCAAACGGTCTATCAAATTGCAGCTTTAACAGTTGCTTCGTTTCAGGTTATTTATTTCAATGTGATGATAAATAATCGTGATATTTTAACGAAAAGAAATTATATTCCAGGTCTAATATATCTACTTTTTTTAAATTTTTCTTTTGATTGCTGTACACTTTCACCAGTGTTGATGGCAACTACTTTTGTGTTGATGTCGTTTGGAACAATGGTACGACAAATTAATCGCTTGCAATCAACTGATGAGGTTTTTGAAATTGGTTTTTTAATTGGTTTAGCCTCTTTATTTTACCCACCTGCTTGTATTTTTATTCTCTGGGCAATTGCATCAATGGTCTTTTTCAGCGGTGCAACCCTTCGCCAACATTCCTTGTCAATCTTTGGTTTTTTGTTTCCATTATTACTGACTGCCTTGTTTTTTTATCTTGACGGTACATACTCGGCATTTTATAGGAATTTTGTTTCATCGGTTTTTCAAATTAGGCAGTATAATCTAAATGATTTTAAATCTTTATTAGTAACATTGTTAATTCCCTTCGGCCTGGGAATCTTAGGTTTTCTACGTTTAGTTAATACTTTTGGATTCAATAATTTTCAAGTACGTTGTCAGCAAGTTATGATGCTTTGGGCAATTGCAGGAGTAGTTTCCATTGGATTAATGCCCTTTCTGGCACCCATGCAATTTATTATTTTTGTACCAGCTCTGGCTTTTTTTACCATTAATTTTTTTAATAGTTTTAAAAAACAATGGTTGGCAGAATTAATATTTTTGGGTGTGTTTGGATCTATTTTATTAATCCATTATCAAGCAGTTTATGCCACAGGTTCAGAGGGATTTGTGCAATTGAAAAACCTAAAATTGAGAGTGAATCAAGACGTGAAGATTAAAAATAAGCGAGTTTTAGTGTTGGGAGATGGGATTGAGGAATACAAAAATAACTATGTTGCTACACCTTATTTAAACTGGAATTTGGCCAAATATGAATTAGAAAATCTTGATAATTATGACAATGTAATTAGTATCCTTAGAAATTTCGAAAAGGATTTACCCGATATTATCATTGATAAAGTAAACCTCGCTCCAAAATTATTTAAACGGATTCCTGCTTTGGAAAGACGCTATAAATTGGTGGAGAAGGGAGTTTATATGCGAGTGTGATTTTTTGCTATTATTACGAATATTTCACTTTGTGATTGTGAGGTACGAATCGGAGTTTCGTTAAACCAATCTGTTATACTTAGGCAAAAATATTTGAATACACATAATCATAAAGTGAAATTCATTCAATATGAGTTAAATTTAGTTTCATCAATTCCGCAGATTTCTTCACTGCGTTCGCTATAACAGAACCAAATACATAACAATATGAAAGCCTATAATCCACTATGGTCAGAAAGTGACTTTATCCAAAGAACTGCTCAAAAGTGGTTGAAACAAGGTTTTTTAACTAAAGTACAATTTACGGAAATTGAGAAAATGTATCCCGTCAATTATTATGACTCCAACGTTTTCCTTAAAATCGGGCTATTCATTTTCACAATTTTAGCGGCTGGTTTTTCAATCGGTATTATGTCTATTTTCTTTGTCGATATTTATAACTCCAACTTAAACGTTGTCATGGTTATTCAGAGTTTGATGATTGGTAGCGTTTTCTTTTTCTTACTCGAAAATCTTATTAAAAATCGCCAACTTTATCATTCTGGAGTTGATAATGCTTTGATTTATATGGCTTTGGGAGCATTTTGTACAACTATTTATTTTCTTTTCGAGAAATCAAACCCTTCCACTTGGCTTTTCTTAATACTTTTTCTGCCTCTTTTTGTTGCTACCACCATCCGTTATGCAGAATCGGTAGTTTGTACTTTGACTTATTTTCTAATCGTAGGAATTTTTGTAATGATTGCCTTAGAATCTTTTTGGGGTAAAATATTGCTCCCATTTATTCTAATGATAGTTTCAACAGGAATGTATTTTTTAGTAAAAAAACTTTCCTCTCGGAAGGACTACCTTTACTACGAAACCTGCCTAACAATCTTTAAAACCCTTTCACTTATTACGTTTTACTTGGGTGGAAATTATCTGATTGTCAGAGAAGGTAATGCGTTAATTAATAATTTATATTTATCCACTTCGCCTCAAGTAGCTTTTGCTCCAATGTTTTATTTCTTCACAACGATTATTCCAATTGCCTACCTCTTTTTCGGATTTCGCTACTGTGACCGCTTGATTTTGATTTTGGGACTTATAACTTTGGGATTTTCTATCTTTACCTATCGTTTTTATTTCTCAATTATTCCCATAGAAATTGCTTTAACTCTGGGTGGAATTCTTTTAATTACTCTATCGGCTGGACTTATCCATTATCTCAAAACGGCTAAACACGGCTTCACCTATCAACCCGATGATGATTTTGAAGGCTTTAATTTGGAGGCCATGTTGATGTCACAAATAATTCAGTCAAAAATTCCACATCAGGGCGATACTTTTAAGTTTGGCGGAGGAGATTCGATTGGTGGAGGAGCTGGCGGAAAGTATTAAAATATAAATAAAAAATAAAATTATTAATGGATAATTTAAGGAAAAGCACTCATTTTATCGACTTATTTCGTGAATTATTTTCAAAAATGTATATTTGATGTTTAGTTATTAGTTGTTAGTTAATCGTGTATTAGTTATCATGAATTATCAAAGTTCGATAATAATCAGTAACTGATTGTCGATAACTGATTGCCAATAACTAATTACCAAAAACTAATAACTAAAGATAATGCAAACTGTCAATTCTTACAATTTTGCTGGCAAACGTGCCTTAGTTCGGGTAGATTTTAATGTTCCTTTAAACGAACGTTTTGAAATCACTGATGACACTCGTATCAAAGCGACCATCCCAACAATTAATAAAATATTGAACGATGGTGGTTCAGTAATCTTGATGTCGCATTTGGGTCGTCCCAAAGATGGGCCAACGGATAAATTTTCGTTAAAACACCTTGTTAATCCGCTTTCAGTCGTGTTTGGTCGTACCGTAAAATTTGCGGATGATTGTATTGGACAATCAGCAATCGACCAAGCAAATTCTTTAAAAGCAGGTGAGATTTTATTATTGGAGAATCTTCGGTTTTATAAAGAAGAAGAAAAAGGAGACGTTGGATTTGCCGAGAAATTATCAAAATTGGGTGATGTTTGGGTAAACGATGCCTTCGGAACGGCTCACCGAGCTCATGCTTCAACGGCAGTTATTGGACAGTTTTTCCAAGATAGAGTTTCAGGTTTTGTAATGCAAGCCGAAATTGAAAATGCTCAGAAAGTACTGGAACACGCCGACCGACCTTTCACTGCAATTATGGGTGGTTCAAAGGTTTCTGATAAGATTTTATTAATCGAAAAATTGTTGGATAAAGTTGATAATCTCATCATTGGTGGTGGAATGACTTATACTTTTACGTTGGCACAGGGTGGAAAAATTGGAAAATCAATTTGTGAGCCTGATAAAGTGGAATTAGCAAAAGAAATTTTGAAAAAAGCGATAGAAAAAGGCGTAAAAATTTATATGCCAGTTGATAATTTATGTGCTGATGATTTCTCGAATGATGCCAATCGTCAAGTGGTAAAAACAGGTGAAATTCCAGATGGTTGGGAAGGTTTAGACATCGGTCCAGAATCGGTAAAATTATTCAAAACCGTAATTGAAGCTTCAAAAACAGTTCTTTGGAATGGTCCGATGGGCGTTTTTGAATTTCCTAACTTCGCACACGGAACAAATGCCATTGCAGATGCAGTGGTTATGGCTACCGAAGAAAATGGTGCATTTTCATTAATTGGTGGTGGAGATTCTGCCGCTGCGGTGAACAATGCGGGTTACGGCGACCGTGTTTCTTATGTATCAACGGGCGGAGGAGCTTTGTTGGAATATATGGAAGGCAAAGTATTGCCTGGGGTTGCGGCTTTGATGTAAAGAATAGTTAAAATATAGTCAATATAAGGACGGCATCGCTCAGATAGATGCCGTCCTTTTTTTAGTACTTTTCATTTTGTATTATTTATTCTGAAAGTACGACTTTAGTTAAAAATACTATATTCAAATTTAATTTTTATTCGTAGTCTGGTGGGAAAACAAATTGATAGCTAAACCCAAAAGAATTATCTTTGGAAAAAATACAATTTAATCCCGTGAATTTCCAAACCCTCCCCATCCAAACCAACGCTCAATATCTATTGAACGACAGCCGTCAATTGTCGTCACCTCAACGTTCTATCTTCTTTGCTATTAAGGGTTTACACCATGACGGACATCAATTTTTGGATGACCTTTACCGCAAAGGTGTGCGTGAGTTTGTAGTAGAACAGAATACCCTCACACCCTCGCTCTTGCGAGAATTGAGTCGAATGAAAGAGGCAAAAATCTGGGAAGTAGAAGACAGTATTTTGGCGATGCAAGAAGTTGCAAAACGACATCGTGAGCAATTTAGTTTCCCAGTAATTGCTATCACGGGAAGCAACGGAAAGACGGTGGTGAAGGAATGGCTTTCGCAATTATTTAGCAATCGTTTTAAAATTGTAAAAAGTCCGAAATCGTACAATTCTCAAATTGGTGTGCCTTTATCAGTTTGGCAAATGAATGAAACGCACAATTTAGGCATTTTTGAAGTCGGTGTTTCTCGTCCTGACGAAATGTCAAATTTAGAGAAAGTCGTACAACCTCATATCGGAATTTTTACGAATATCGGCAATGCTCACAATGAATTTTTTGAAGATAATTTACAGAAAATTAGGGAAAAAATATTGTTGTTTCAAAAGGCAAAACAATTGATTTATTGTGCTGATTATGTGGAAATTGATGAAATTGTAAAGAAGGAATTTATTGTTCAAAATCCTAAATGTCAGATAATTAATTGGTCGAGAATCGCAGATTCATCTATAAAAGTCGATTGGCAAACCGAATTCCAAAATACCAAAGTAACCCTAAATTTTCCAAAAAAAACCGATACTTTTGATGTGCCTTTCACCGATGAAGCTTCCATAGAAAACGCCATTCATTGCATCGTCACACTTTGGTTTTTGGAATATAATGCTGTTGAAATCCAAGCTCGTTTGCAGATTCTTCGTCCTGTGTCAATGCGGTTGGAATTAAAACAAGGAATTAGCAATAATTATCTTATTGATGATACCTACAACAATGATTTGGCGGGACTTACGATTGCGTTAAATTTTCTTACTCAACAAAAGCAAAGAAATTGTAAAGTGTTGATTTTGAGTGATTTATTAGAAACTGGTATTTCCGAAAGAGAATTGTACGAACAAATTTCTCACTTGATTAAACAACGAAATTTGTATCAATTTATAGGAATTGGAGATGTTATAACTCGAAATAGAAATTTATTTCAGCATAACGATAATAACGTCCAATTTTTTAGAACAACAGTAGACTTTTTGGATAGTAAAATCCTTAAAGACCTAAAGGAATGTGTGATTTTGGTGAAGGGAGCAAGACGTTTTGGCTTTGAATCTATCGTGAATCGCTTAGTTCAAAAAACGCACAGAACGGTCTTAGAAATTAACTTGGATGCTGTTACCCATAACCTTAACTATTTTCGTGATAAAATCGGACAGCAAACCAAAATTATGGTTATGGTTAAGGCTTTTGCGTATGGCTCAGGCAGTACGGAAGTGGCAAATTTACTGCAATTTCATGGCGTAGATTATTTGGCAGTTGCCTATACAGATGAAGGGGTAAGTTTGCGACAAAACGGAATTTACTTGCCAATCATGGTGATGAATCCTACTGAAAATGATTTTGAACAATTAATTACTTATTCACTTGAACCAGAAATTTATTCTCCGAAAATATTAAAACAATTTTCAGAATATATTGATAATCAAAACCTTAGTGCCAAAATTCACCTAAAATTAGATACAGGAATGCACCGTTTAGGTTTTGAGCAAGAGCAATTATCAGGCTTAATCGAAACGATAAAATCAAATCCTAATCTTTGGGTTTCCACAATTTTTAGCCATTTGGTGGCAGCGGATGACGATAAATTTGATGAATTTACCTTGCATCAAGTCTCGGAATTTACGGATATGGCGAAAGAAATTTCAGAAGCAATCGGCTATTTCCCTTCTCGGCATTTAGCTAACTCCGCAGGCATTGCTCGTTTCCCCGAAGCTCGCTTAGATATGGTGCGTTTAGGGGTAGGACTTTACGGTCTAGCGGCAAAACCAGAAGACCAAGAAAATTTGATGACGGTTGGAACTTTGAAGACCGTTATTTCCCAAATAAAACAAATAAAATCCTCTGAAACAGTGGGTTACGGGCGAAAAGGAGAATTGACCAGAGATACAAAAACAGCCACCATTGCCATTGGTTACGCTGACGGCTATGACCGCAGATTTAGTCGTGGCGTGGGCGAAGTATTAATTCACGGACATCGTTGCAAAGTTGTGGGTAATATCTGTATGGATATGACGATGGTGGACGTCACCGATGTGCCACACGTGCGGGAAGGAGACGAAGTAATAATTTTTGGTAATGACATTACAGTGATTGAGTTAGCAAATAAAATAAATACAATTGCTTACGAAATTCTTACAAGTGTGAGTGAACGAGTGAAAAGAGTTTTTTATCA
>JACMRQ010000066.1 GCA_014376355.1 Arcicella sp.
AATACAATAAAACTTTGTGAACATCTTGATAATCCACATCAAAAATTTAAAACTATTCACATTGCAGGAACGAATGGAAAAGGTAGTTCTTCTCATTTTATAGCTTCCATTTTGCAAAGTGCGGGCTATAAAACTGGACTTTATACGTCTCCCCATCTAAAATCTTTTACAGAAAGAATAAGAATCAATGGAGTACCCATACCAGAAAATAGGGTTGTAAATTTTGTAGAAAATAATAAAGATTTTCTGGAAGAACTAAAACCTTCGTTCTTTGAAATGAGCGTCGGTATGGCTTTTGAATATTTTGCCCAAGAACAAGTAGATATTGCCGTTATTGAGGTTGGTTTGGGAGGAAGATTAGACTCAACTAATATCATAACGCCTGTTTTGTCATTAATTACAAATATTAGTCTTGATCATACAGATATTCTTGGCGATACGATTCCAAAAATTGCGTATGAAAAAGCGGGTATTATTAAAGCAAATATCCCAATTGTAATTAGTGAAAGAAATATAGAAACTCAATCTGTATTTTTGCAAAAAGCTGAATTTGAAAATGCTTCTATTTATTTTGCGGAAGATTTTTACAAAGTTGAAAGTTATGAGGAAAAGGAATTTTATTTGCAGATGGAAATAAGAAATTTTTCCATTCATGGTAATACAATTCTTTTTTCACAATTAGTAGGAGAATACCAAGTTAGAAATATTTTAGGTGTATTAAAAGCGGTAGAATTGTTAAATCAATTAGATTTTCCAGTAAATTCTGAATCAGTTTTTATTGGAATTAAAAATGTAATTACAAATACAGGATTAAAAGGAAGATGGCAAAACCTATCCAATAATCCTTCTATAATATGTGATATCGCTCATAATGTATCAGGATTTATTCAAATACTAAATAGTATTAACAAAATAAAATATCAACAATTATGGATGATATTAGGCTTTGTTTCCGATAAAAATATTTCTGGTATTTTAGCATTATTGCCCAAAGATGCCAATTACGTTTTTTGTCAGGCGAATATTCCAAGAGCACTTGATGCTTTTGAATTGTCAAAAATTGCAAAACAATATGGACTAATAGGGGAGGTGATACTTGATGTAAACGAGGCAATCAATCGAGTAAAGTCTAAGGCAGAATTCAATGATTTGATTTATATCGGTGGAAGTACCTTTATTGTTGCCGAAATTTCAGAGGTTTAAGTTTTATTATCATGCTCAATGTGGTTTTATTTTGATAAACCTTTTTTGAGCAATCAGAGAAATTAACGTTTGTAATTAAGTACTTAATTCTTTGTTTTAAGCGATTCTCAGCCATTAGAAATAAATCGTAAGTAGTTGATATATAGATAGTTATGAATACGTATAAAATAATAGAATGAATTGTAGTGGTAACAAATGGCTAACATATTGATTTTCAATTTATTAGCCATTTGTTATTCATAAGTTAACATTTATGACTAAGTAAGTAAAAGAGTAATTGAAAATAGAAAACTTGTTGACTAATTATTTTAGTATCACATAAATATGGGTAGGAAAAAGAATATAAGATTTAATGAGATTGAGAATAACCACAATGTAATTCAAGCAGGAAAACCATTATTTGAATCTATTAAAGGAAATTGGGAGAACAGTTTTTTTAAGAATATGAACCCCATTATTCTTGAACTTGGATGTGGAAAAGGTGAATATACGGTTGGTTTAGCCAAACTATTTCCTAACAAGAACTTTATTGGAATTGATATTAAAGGCGATAGAATTGCAGTTGGAAGTAATCAAGCAATTGAATTTGGACTGAACAATGTTGGTTTTTTAAGAGCCAAAGTACATGATTTAGAGGAATTTTTTAATAATGATGAGGTATCTGAAATATGGATTACGTTTCCAGACCCACATTCTCTCCATAGTGGTGTACGGAGAAGAATGACAAATGAAAGGTTTTTAAGGACTTACAAAACCCTGCTGAATAAAGAAGGAACACTTCATCTCAAGACTGATAATAAACCATTTTTTGACTACTCAGTGGAGACGCTACAGTTATTTGGTGTAAATGATTTAATTTCTACAATAGATTTGTATAATTCAGATTTGAACGTTCGTCACTTTGGTATTAAAACCAGATTTGAAGAAAAATTTACAGCTAAAGGCTTTAATATCAATTACTTATCTTGTCAGTTTTAGGCATAAAAAAAGTGATCTTCGAATTCCGAAGATCACTTTTTTATGCCTAAAATATATACTATTTTCTTATTAATTGAGCAAAATAATTTACAGTTCTTACCAATTGTGATACGTACGACATTTCGTTATCATACCAAGAAACAGTTCTCACTAATTGAGTATCTCCAACATTTTGAACTTTCGTTTGAGTTGAATCAAACAATGATCCAAATGATGTTCCAATAATATCGCTACTAACAATTTCGTCAACATTATAGCCAAAACTTTCATTGGCCGCAGCTTTCATGGCAGCATTGATTTCGTCAACTGTTGTCTTTTTAGCTAAGATTACAGTTAATTCAGTTAACGATCCTGTAATTACCGGAACTCTCTGTGCTGAACCATCTAATTTCCCCTTCAATGAAGGAAGAACTAAACCAATTGCTTTCGCAGCTCCCGTTGAATTAGGAACGATATTTTCAGCAGCAGCTCTTGCTCTTCTCAAATCACCTTTTGGGTGTGGAGCATCAAGCGTATTCTGATCATTCGTATAAGCGTGTACAGTAGTCATCAAACCGTTAACAATTCCAAATTTCTCTTCTAATACTTGAGCCATGGGAGCTAAACAATTTGTCGTACACGATGCACCACTAATTACAGTTTCGCTTCCATCTAAAATTTGATGATTTACATTAAAAACGATTGTCTTTGCATCACCCGTTGCAGGTGCTGAAATAACTACTTTTTTTGCACCTGCAGTAATGTGTGCAGAGGCTTTTTCTGTATCAGCAAAAAAACCAGTACATTCTAATACAACATCAACATCATGTTTTCCCCAAGGAATTAAAGCTGGATCTTTTTGTGCATATATTGTGACAGCCTCACCATTCACTACGATTGTACTATCTGTTGAAGAAACCTCTACGTTAAAACGTCCTTGTGCAGAATCATATTTCAACAGATGAGCTAATACCTTTGGACTGGTTAGGTCATTGATTGCTACTATATCAATACCTTCCATGTTGTAAATTTGGCGATAGACTAAACGTCCTATTCTACCAAAACCATTAATTGCAACTTTAACTTTTGCCATCTTTCTTTAAGAGAATGTAATTTTAAATTACTTGTTAAATAC
>JACMRQ010000067.1 GCA_014376355.1 Arcicella sp.
ATTATCAGTCGGATAACTCGAAATCAATCGAACAACATCTTGAAGAATTATGGAAGATTCTTACCCGTGAACCCAGTAAGGCAGAGGGTTCATTGATTGAATTGCCGTTTCCCTATATTGTGCCAGGTGGACGTTTTCAGGAGATATATTATTGGGATAGTTATTTTACAATTTTAGGTTTACAAACCAGTAAAAAGATTGATTTAATCGAAAATGTTGCTGATAATTTTGCTCATCTGATTAATCAGTTTGGATACATTCCCAATGGTAATCGTACCTATTTTTTGGGACGTTCTCAACCTCCCTTTTTCTCATTAATTGTGGAAGTTTTACGAGAGGAAAAAGGGGATGAAATCCTGCTAAAATATCTCCCAGTGTTGGAAAAAGAATATGAATTTTGGATGGATGGCAAAGAGCAAATTTCTGCCCAAAAGCAAGCCAATAAAAGAGTCGTTTTTCTCAGAAATTTATATGTCCTGAATCGGTATTGGGATGAATACGATACACCACGTCCAGAATCGTATCGTGAAGATGTTGAATTGTCAGAAAGTGTATCGGAACCGTCAGAAGGCTTCTTTAGACATATTAGAGCTGCTGCAGAGTCAGGCTGGGATTTCACTAGTCGTTGGTTTAAGGATGGACACAATATGAATACAATTCATACCACAGATATTCTTCCAGTAGACTTAAACTGTCTTTTATTTCAACTTGAAAAAACGATTTTCAAAGCATACTCATTGGTCGATAATAAGAAGAAAATAAGTAAATATTTGCTATTAATGACTCACCGTGAAAGAGCCATAAAAAAATATTTTTTTAATCCTGAAAAAAGCTATTATTTTGACTACGATTTTGTTTCAAAAAAACAAACTGAAGTCTATTCTTTAGCAGGCGTTTTTCCGCTCTTTTTCAAGGTTGCAAGACAATTACAAGCAAGAAAAATGGCAAAAGTTATTGAAACAAAATTCTTGAAAGAAGGTGGATTAATCACAACCGTAAACAACACAAAAGAACAATGGGATGCTCCAAACGGCTGGGCTCCTTTGCAATATATTACTTATAAAGGTTTGATTAAATATGGGTTTTTTGATTTAGCCAACACCATAAAATCTCGATGGATGCAAACCAATGAAAAGGTGTATGCAGAAACTGGTAAAATGACTGAAAAATATAATGTTGAATCCCCAAATATCACAGCAGGAGGAGGAGAATATCCTAACCAAGATGGCTTTGGCTGGACGAATGGAGTATATTTAAAATTTTTACGAGGATAATGCCTTCAATATTATTGCGAGTGTAACGGATAATAATTTCGTTACACTTGTAATAAAAACCTATTTATACTACTTCAAAAAAACTGCTAATCTGCAACATTTATCCCCATCCCTCCGTCTTTCGAAAAAATGTAAAAGTTTGTTTAAGAAATGTTAAATTTAGTTAATGATATTTTTATTAACTAAATTAATAGTTACATTTGTTTGCAATCAAAAAAGTTAAGAGTTTATCTTTCTACTAAATATATTTTTACTGTCAATCTGCGAAAATAACCACTTTATTAAAATTTTCTATCAGGAACATCTGTGTTATAATCATTTGTTTTCCTCAACTTGCCAAACTTTATCACTATGCGTAAAATTTCCATTTTTCTATTATTTATGGTTTTTTGTGTAACTTCTTTTGCACAAAATCCAATTAGAATTGCGATTAGAGGCATTATCCAAGATACTTCGTTCGTAGGAATGGGGGGAGCAACGGTGATGCTTTTAGCACCGAAAGACTCAGCTCTCGTTAATTTCTCGAGGGCAAATGATAAAGGTGTTTTCGAGTTCAAGAACGTCAAAAATATCCATTATATTTTAAAGGTTTCCTATGTTGGCTATCTTCCTTATCAACAAATTTTAGCTCCGTCGGCAACTGAAATTACTGACTTGGGTAATGTTGGCATCAAACCAATTTCCAAAGAATTATTGGAGGTAGTTGTGAAAACTGCCCGAGCTCCATTAACCATCAAGGGCGATACCATTGAGTATGACGCTCGGTCGTTTAAAGTTCCAGCAGGTTCATCCGTTGAGGACTTACTGCGTCGTTTGCCAGGTATGGAAATTGATGCTCAGGGTAATATTAAAGCCCAAGGTAAAGATGTAAAGAAGGTTTTGGTGGATGGTAAAACCTTTTTTGGAGATGACCCAAAAGCTGCAACAAAGAACTTGGGAGCAGAAACTATCTCGAAAGTACAGGTTTTTAATGATAAATCTGAGCAAGCAAAACTGACGGGTGTAGATGATGGCAAGAAAGAAAAAGCCATTAATCTTGAACTCAAAGAAGAATATAAAAAGGGTGCTTTCGGGAAAATTACGGGGGCAGTCGGCACGGATTCACGTATGGCTTTACGAGGAAATTATAATAAATTCAATAAAACAAGCCAATTTTCAATTCTTGGATACGGAAATAACATCAACGAAACGGGTGTAAATTGGAGTGATTACGGTGAATTTAAGGGAAATAATAGTTTTAATAATAATGATAATGGCGATTTTGGCTTTGGTGGAAATCGTTGGTGGGGTTCAGACAATGAAGGGGTTACAAATAATTTTGATGGAAGAGGTTTCACAAATAACGGTGGAGGAGGAGTGAATTATAACTTCGATAACAAAAAAACCAAATTTAGTTCAAGCTATTTTTATAACCAAACTCGCTTGTTTTTAGACCAATATCAGAACAAAAAAACCTTTCTTCAAAATAGTGCTTTTTTAACAACCGATACCAGTAGTCAGAATAATTTTCGTGGAAATCATAGTATTGGAACACGTTTTGAACGAATGATTGATTCGAGTAATACACTCATTGTGAAGGCAAACATGCGGGCGGGAATGAAAAATGATGCCAATTCGATGTTTCAAAGTAATTTGACCGAAGAAGGACTTTTGCGAACTCGTTCAGCTATTAAAAATAGTAATGATTTTACTAACTTTTATCTAAATACTAATGCTATTTTTAGGCATAAATTTAAAAAGAAAGGACGAAGTTACGCTTTAAGTTTTGGGTATAATGTTAATAATTCAAATGGTAATGAAAACCTAAATTCACTCACTAAATTTATAACGGCTGGTACATTCACGGAACAAGTTAGAGCAATTAGACAAATTAACGATAACGATAATCGTCAGAATATGGTGAAGGGAAGTGCTTTATTTTTAGAGCCACTTTCTAAAAAAATCTTTTGGGAAACTTTCTATAATTTCTCATCGGACAATCGATCTGTTAATCGTCAAGCCTTTAATGGATTAGTTGAAAATCGTCGTATGGATAGTTTGAGTACTTATTTTGAAAATAATGTTACGTATAACCGTATCGGAACAAGTCTTCGTTACTCATTTTCTGGTGTCAATATTTCATTAGGAGGTGCAGCCCTTCGTTATGACCTTGATGGCAAACAATTTCCCCAAAAAGGCGGACAGCTTTTTAGTAGCGTCACTAAGAGTTACCCTAATTTTATGCCTTATCTTGATGCAAGTCTGGAGTTGAAGAATAATCTATATTTCAATTTTAGTTATTCTTTGGACATCACGGCTCCACAAATTGCTGATTTGCAACCCGTTATCAATAATAATAATCCATTTTTTATCTCA
>JACMRQ010000503.1 GCA_014376355.1 Arcicella sp.
GGTCGTATGGGTAAACCCCTCATTAGTCCAACTACAAATTTGGCTAAAGAAACAGAATCTTTTTATCATAAATCTTGGATTTTACCATTAAATGAAAACATTAAAGGCTTTTAATATACTTATATTTTGGTTGATTAGCACATGCTCTTTCGCCCAATATACTATCACAGGTACAGTCTATTATGCTAAAGATAGTACACCTGTGCCTGCTTGCAGACTTATTCTCAATGCAAAAAATTCTACCACCTTAACTAATAATCAAGGGGATTTTAGCTTTAAAAATCTACCTAAAGGAGAATACCTTGTACAAACAATTTTAGATAATTTTAAGTCAATCAAAGAGAAAGTCACTCTTACTAATCAAAATGTACATTTAACTATTTTTTTAGATTCACTGAATGAAACCCTAAACGAGGTAGTTGTACGTGAAAAGCAAACCGATTTTGGTTTTACCAGAATGCGAGCTGTAGAAGGCTTAGGAATTTATGAAGGCAAAAAATCAGAAGTAATTATTCCTGAACAATTAGTAGCCAATTTAGCCACAAACAATGCCAGACAGATTTATTCGAGAGTGGCAGGACTTAATATTTGGGAAAATGAGGGTGGAGGCTTGCAACTAAGTATTGGAGGTCGTGGACTCGACCCTAACCGAAGTTCTAATTTTAATGTTCGGCAAAACGGATATGACATTAGTGCTGATGCTTTGGGTTATCCAGAAAGCTATTATACCCCAGCCATTGAAGCGGTTGGACGTATTCAGATTGTACGGGGAGCAGCTTCTTTACAGTATGGAACGCAATTTGGCGGCTTGATTAATTTTGTGATGAAAAAGCCAGTAGCTGACAAAAAACTTGAACTTGTTGCTCGGCAAAGTGTTGGGTCTTTTGGCTTTTATAATGCTTTTACAAGTGCAAGTGGAACGATAAAGAAACTTAGCTATTACACTTTCTTCCAGTATAAAAAAGCAGACGGTTGGCGTGCTAATTCAGATTTTGACAGCTATAATTTATACGCTGATATTGATTATCGTATTTCCGATAAAACAACGATAGGTGTTGATATTACCCACATGAATTATTTGTCTCATCAACCTGGGGGGCTTACGGATGCCATGTTTAACGATAATGCTCGTCAGACCAATCGTGAACGTAATTGGTTTAAGGTAAATTGGAACTTATGGGCTTTGCATTTTGATCATAAATTTAACGGATCGAATGAATTTAATTTACGTTTATTTGGTCTTTCAGCCTACAGATATTCCTTAGGGTTTCGTCCTAATCGTGTGGCAAGTATAGACGACAATAGTGAACGTGATTTAATTAAAGGTGATTTTACCAATTGGGGAACTGAAGCTCGGTATTTAAAACGCTATTCTATCGTCAATAAACAAGCAGTTTTTTTAGTAGGTAGTCGGTATTATCATGGTTTTAATCATAGTGTTCAAGGTTTAGGAAGCCGTGGAAAAGACACTGATTTTAACTTTATTAACAATCAAGAAGGTATTGCTAATGACTACCGTTTTCCCAATAATAACGTTTCTGTATTTGCGGAAAACATTTTCTACGTAAATGACCGTCTTTCTATTACACCTGGCATTCGATATGAATATATTCACACAGAAGCAAATGGATTTTATGGTACAATTTTGTTTGATTTAGCGGGTAATATTATCAATTCTTCCCGTACCAATGAAACACGTACTAATGCTCGACAATTTGTTTTAGGTGGATTAGGCGTAAGTTTCAAGCCTACTAATCACGTAGATATTTATGGAAATATTTCACAAAACTACCGTTCTATTACTTTTAGTGATATGAGAATCGCCAATCCTTCTTCGGTTATCGACCCAAATATGAAGGACGAAAAAGGCTATTCAGTTGATTTGGGTATAAGAAGTCAAGAAACAACACTTTATAATTTTGATGTTAGTTTGTTTTATCTTAATTATAACAATCGCATTGGTGAGGTTCAATTTTATGATGAAAGTAATCGTGTTTTGCGTAAAAGAGGAAATATCGGTCAAGCTGTAATAATGGGAATTGAATCCTATGCAGAGGGAGACTTTTTAAAATTGCTCAATCAACGGAATACAATGCTTAGTGGGGTTTTATTTGCCAACGTAGCCTTAATCCATTCAGCTTATAAAGCCAGTGAAATAGCGGGAATTACAGGAAATCAAGTGGAGTTTGTACCAAATGTTAACATAAAAACCGGCATGAGAGTAGGTTATAATAATTTTAAAGCCTCCTTACAATATTCTTATTTATCAAATCAATTTTCGGAAGCTACTAATGCCCGAGATGGTGGCGTTTCTGCTGTTGTAGGTTTAATTCCAGCTTATTATGTAATGGATACCAGTTTTTCTTACCAATTTAGCAAGTTTAAGGTGGAAGGAAATATTAATAATTTTACCAATAATATGTATTTCACTCGCAGAGCTACAGGGTACCCTGGTCCAGGAATTTTGCCATCTGACGGTCGTAGTTTTTATGTAACCTTACAGGTGAAAATATAAATTTTTGAATTTCGCTATCAATAAAACATTTCGGAAGTACATACACATTGACGCAACTCAAAAATTCGACTTCGATAACCGCTCACGGGGTGAAAAAACGCCGTGAGATTTTCCTTAATTTGGTCTCGCATTTTAAATACATAGAAGCCAACTAAAAGATGATTCGCTTGGTTAATTTCACTACGGCAACGTTTTTTTAGTAACAAATTCGATGAAATTCTGTGTGTACCTTGTCTGATTCGATTGCTTACCTCGACATATCCTTTGTTATCGTGGTTGATAATAAAAAAAAGCGGTTCTTTCTTTTTATCGATTTTTATAATTTTAGAACAAATGCTAAGAAATTTTAAGGTTTTAATTTAACGGAATATCAATTTATGCAACGAATTTGAACTTATAAAATATTACCTATTTTAGTTTTGTGTTCTCCAAATGCCTCGTAGCATCTCTTATCGTCTTTTTATCCAAATTTTTCTGCAAAGCCTCGGTTAAATCGATTCCTGTTTGGTTGGCAAGGCAAATAAGTACAAACAAAACATCAGCCATTTCATCGCCTAAATCTTTAGCCTTATCTGACTCTTTTTCCGATTGTTCTCCATATCTTCGAGCAATAATTCGAGCTACCTCACCCACCTCCTCTGTCAGCATCGCCATGTTGGTAAGTTCATTAAAATACCGAACGCCAATGGTTTTAATCCATTCATCAACGGTTTTTTGGGCTTCTTTTATCGTCATTTTGATTAATTGCATTGTTAAAATAGCTACCCATAAAACTGCCAAATAAGCACGGTAAGGGCGAAATGTAAGTAATAAATTGAAAAACATTGAATTTTTCAGGATTAATTCCCATCAATTGACAAAAGAGAAATCCTGCAAAAATACCTACTATTAATTGAAGTGCAGAAATCCAACCCTTTTGTGGTTGCAAATATCCTAAAATTAATGCGGCGAGAAATACAAAAAACAAAGAAATATGCACTACATCGCTATTAAAATTAATGATAATAATAATAACCGTGAACACAAGCGTTAAAATCGTGTTTCGAATCATATTTTATTTTTTGAATCTAAGATTATTGTTACGGGGCCATCATTAATAAGTGATATTTTCATGTCTGCTCCAAATTCACCTGTCTGAATCGTTTTCCCTATATCTTTTTCTAATTGAAAAATCATTTTCTTATACAATGGAACTGCTATTTCTGGCTTGGCAGCTTCCATAAAACTGGGACGATTACCTTTTTTTGTACTGGAATGAAGTGTAAACTGGCTGATTAAGAGGATATTGCCGTTAACCGATATTAAATCTACGTTCATTTTTCCCTCACCGTCGGAGAAAATTCTCATACCTATTATTTTCTTAGAAAGCCATTCTATGTCTTCTTGAGTATCTGTGTGTGTAATGCCCAAAAGAACAAGAAAACCTCGCTGAATTTGCCCTTTTATGATTCCATTAATTTTAACGGAAGCCTCTGAAACTCTTTGAATTACTGCAATCATTTCAAGTGTATCACGATTCTCCAGAATCGCTAAAGTTGGATTTTTACTCACGATTCTGGAGAATCGTGATACATTTACATTAAAAAATAAACGATTAATAGATAAACACCATAGCCCAAAAGGTCATTAGTGGTAGTGATAAAAGGACCCGAAGCAATGGCAGGATTTATATCAAATTTATTCAAAACCAAAGGCGTAATTGTTCCCATTAAAGATGCCAACATTACGACAGAGAACAATGATAATGAGACCGTCAATGACAAATTAACGTTTACACCATCTACTAATAATGAACCTCCGAAAGCAAAAATTCCTGCAATAAGTGCATTAAATAAAGCAACTTTCAGTACCTTAAGAAGACGTTCGCCCAACGGCACATCAATGCCTGATTTATCGGCTAAACTTTGTACAATTAAGGAAGAAGATTGAATGCCAACATTGCCCCCCGTTGAACCAATAAGGGGAATAAAAGCAGCAATGGCAGGAATTGCTGATAGCTTGTCATCAAAATTGTCAATTAGTTTTGCTGCCAGAAAACTCCCACACATCCCCATCAATAACCAAGGAAGGCGTGAACGCACTAACCGCCAAACACTGTC
Source organism: Arcicella sp. (assembly GCA_014376355.1). Lineage (GTDB taxonomy): Bacteria > Bacteroidota > Bacteroidia > Cytophagales > Spirosomataceae > Arcicella. The sequence goes on from JACMRQ010000503.1 coordinate 4,615, forward strand.
ATCTTCCTCAACATCTTCCGAAATACCCGTCATTGCTTGGGCATCTTCTTGGGCTGATTCCGTAATAAAATCCACTACATCATCAATGGTAATTCTACCCAATAATCGCCCTTGAATATTTACAACAGGTACGGCATCAAGGTCATATTTTTGCATTACATCTGCCACTTCTTCACCCGTTGCGGTAGTTTTCACAGAAACTATATCATCAGTATAAATATCAGCAATTTTTGACCCTCTTTTTGCCAAAATGATTTTCTTTAACGAAACCCTGCCTTGCAGAATTAAATCATCGTCAACCACATAAACGGCATTTACATTTTCAACATCTTCGGCTTGTCTCCTAATTTCCTCAACACACTCAGTTACAGACTGTTTGATATTAATTTTAACTAACTCTTTTTGCATTAATCCACCCGCAGAATCTTCATCATAATGCATTAAATCATTGACAAAACGAGCTTGTTCTTTATCTTTCAGTAAACCAATAATATCTTCCGAAAAATCTTTTGGTTGCTCATTTAATATATCAACGGCATCGTCAGAATCTAATAAATCAACGTATTCGGCAATTTCCTGAGACGTAAAATTTTTGAGAAACTTTTTACGGTCATCCGTATCAAGATTCGTAATAATTTCTGCTCCTAATTTTTTATCTAATAATCTGACTAAATAATGGGATTCTTCACCAGTCAATTCATACAAAATATTGGTTATATCGGCGGGATATAACTCTTCCATTTCAGCGAGGATAAAATCATTATCTTGCTCATTAATAGCACTTTGCAATTTTTCGATATACTCTTTTGTGAGTTCAAAAGGCGTAAGTTCGAAAGGTTGATTGGTTATTTGCTCCATAAGTTTATGTGTTAATATGCAAGGTTAATTTCGGGAATTCTTTCTGAATAAATTACGATAATGATTTCAAATTGATTTAAACCTCTTTATTTGAACTTTCTAAATCGTTCTCATTCAAAAATTTTACCTCCATTGCCATTTTCGTCAATTCCAAAAATTCCGCCACGCTCAATTGTTCTGCTCGCTTACTCATGTATGGGTTGTCGGGTAATTGCAGGGCTTTCAAAGCATTTCGAAGCGTTTTTCGTCTTTGATTAAAACCCATTTTTACCACAGCTTTAAACATACTTTCAGAAACCCCTAAATCCGTTACATTATTTCTTTTCAAACGAATTACGCCCGAATTTACTTTTGGTGGCGGTGAAAACACCTCTGGTCCCAAAGAAAAACAATACTCAATATCATAAAAGGCTTGTAATAAAACACTCAAAATTCCGTAGTCTTTATTTCCTGGTTTTGAGGCAATTCTTACGGCAACTTCTTTCTGAAACATTCCTGCAACTTCGGGGACAAAGTCTTTATAATCCAGTACTTTAAACAATATTTGCGATGAAATATTATAGGGGAAATTTCCTACGATTCCGAACTTCTGTCCTTTAAAAAAAGTCTCCAAATTCAAGTGTAAAAAATCTGCCGAATGAATTCTGCCTCTTAATACTGGGTAATAGGTATTCAAATATTCCACCGATTCACGATCCAATTCAACTACATCAGTTTGATATTCAGTATGTTGTAAAAGATACTGTGTCAAAACACCCATACCTGGTCCTATTTCCAAAACTTGGTCATAATCGCCATGTCTTGACATCAAATCTGCTATTTTTTTTGCTGCTTCCAAATCCCGTAGAAAATGCTGTCCTAAACTCTTTTTTGCTCTAACATCCATACTTTTCAATTAATAATTGATCGTTAATAATTCATAGTTTTTTGTGCAAAATACAATATATTGCTTCTATCTATGCCTTAAAATTACGTTGAATTTTGTACTTTTAGGCTAAATTTTACAATAAGTTAAATTAGTATTTTACAATATTATTTATCCTAATCAATTGCAGTTTCAAAAAACTGTTAATTGTTAACCGTTAACTATTAAATGAAATGCGTTGGACTCATAAAACAAAGGAAGATTTAATCTCTGAAATTCGTCATCTTAAAAAGGAATTGCGAGTGTTGGAAGTCAATGAACGAGCGGGAGAAATGCCTCTTTCGATGGCTTCTGAATTAGAAAAAACGGTTGAAAATCTTAATTTAATTGGGATTGTTTTGGAAGAAAATGGTACAATTACTTTTTGTAATACTTTCGCTCTCAAGATATTAGACTATACTCTGGAAGAAATAATTGGTAAAAATTTCTTTGATGTAATCGTCCCAATTGAAGAAAGAGAAAAACGAATAAAATCATTCAAAGATGCTATGGAAAAAGGCGGCTTGTTTGAAGAAAAAGAACGCACGATGCTCACAAAATCTAATCAAATTAGGTTTGTGGAACTCAATTCTACAATTTTCAATGATGCCACCGAGGAGACCAGATATTTGACCGTTATTGGTGAGGATGTAACTGAACGCCGTAAGGTTTCAGAAGCATTAGCACGAACTAATTCCCAACTTCAAGACATTATTAATAATACCTCCGATTTGATTCAATTAATCAGTATGTCGGGTCGTTTTTTGTACGTCAATAAAGCATGGTTAGAAATTACGGGTTACGAATCTGATGAATTAGTAAGTCTCCGTTTGAAAGACGTTTTGCACCCTGATTTTGCGGAGGAGGCACTTTTGAAGTTTGATAAAATTAAAAATGGTGAAAAAATTGCTGATTTTGAAGTCGTTTTCCGCAGAAAAGACGGACGAAGATTGTATCTTTCAGGTTCTGTAAATTGCCGCTACGACAAAGATACTCCAACTGCCTATCGTTGTATTTTTCATAATTCAACGGCAAAAGTTAGGGCGGAAAGGTCATCAAATTTGTTTTCTAATATTGCTCAAGCTACAATTCGTTCCACTAATTTAGATGATTTATACGTTAATATTCACCAAGAATTAGGCAAAGTTATTGACGTTAAAAACTTCTTTATTGCCCAATACGATTCCGCAAAATCATATCTTTATTTCCCTTATTATATTGATGAATATTTTGATAGTCGAGTCCATTTTACTAAAAGAAAATTAGGAAATGGATTGACAGAATATGCAATTGCCGCTAATAAACCCTTGATTCTCAGGGATGAAGACATTTATAAATTAGCAGAAGACAAAACGATTTATCTCTACGGTGTCGTACCAAAAGTAATGATTTGCGTGCCGCTAAGGATTGGCAATAAAGTTACTGGAATCATTGGTTTGAAGTCTTACGAACGCCAAAATAAATATGAACAGCGAGATTTAGAACTATTAGATTTTATTTCTGGACAAGTTGCTCTTGCTATTGCCCGCAAACAAGCGGAGGATATGCTGGCCCGTGAGACGGCCAGATTAACGGCCATTATTGAAGGAAGTTCTCATTTAATGTGGTCGGTGAATCGTAGAATGGCATTAACTTCTTTCAATCAAGAATATTCGCAACTCATTGAAAATCAGTTAGGCGTAAAACCTCAGTTAACATTTAGTACTGAAAAAACAGGTTTTAGAATGGTCTCTCAGACGGATAGAAAGGTGTTGGAAAACAAATATAGAGAGGCATTCAAAGGAGATCAACAACATTTTGAAGTGCAGTTAGACTCTACGGATGGAGAGGAAAAATGGGTGGAAGTTTATCTAAATCCCATCAAAAATAATGGAAATATTGAGGAAGTTTCGGGAATTGGTCGAGATATAACAAATCTAAAAAAGTATCAGCAAGATATTGTAAAAGCAAAAGATGAAGCCGAAAGGTCTTTGAAAGTGAAAGAACGCTTCTTGGCAAATATGAGTCATGAAATCCGTACACCCATGAACGGCGTTATTGGCATGATTGATTTAATGATTGATACGCCTCTGAATGATGAACAAAAAGATTACGTTCAAACAATTAGGAAATCGTCTGAAACATTACTTCATATTTTGAATGATATTCTGGATTTAGCAAAAATTGAAGCGGGTAAAATGGCTCTTAACGAAGCTCCGTTGGTTTTCAAGGACGTTTTTGATAGATTACAATCACTTTTCAATCAAGTTGCCAGTGCCAAAAATAATAAAATTATTTGCGAATTCGATGAGAATTTACCCGAATTTGTCATTGCTGATGAAACTCGGTTACTTCAAATTCTTTCAAATTTTACGTCCAATGCTATAAAATTTACGGAGAATGGGATTATCAGAATAAAAGTATTTTTAGTAGAAAAACGAGGAAGATTTAATCGGATTAAAGTTGAGATTATTGATTCTGGAATTGGAATAACGGAAGAAAATTTAAAAATACTCTTCAACGCTTTTCAACAAGTTGATAATTCTACGAAGAAATCCTTCGGTGGAACGGGTTTGGGCTTAGCAATTTCTAAAGAATTATGCCGAATGATGAAAGGCGAAGTTGGCGTAACTTCTGAATGGGGAAAGGGTTCAATATTCTGGTTTACAATTGAAATAAAACAAACCGATATCAGTCCAATAATGTTGAAAAAGGATGAACCAGTTTATAAAGTTCTTAACCATTTTGATACTTATCATCCATACCTTTTAGTCGTAGATGATAATATAACCAATAGAAAAGTAGCAAGTGAAATTCTTAGAAAGTCTGGCTGTGAAGTCATTACGGTAGATTCAGGACAAAAAGCTATCAATATAGTACAAGCTTCAATCATAGATAAGCCCTTTGATATTATTTTTATGGATATTCAAATGCCCGAAATGGATGGTATTGAAACAACCCATATTTTACGAAATACCCATATAAATTTACCGCCAATTATCGCTATGACTGCCTACGCTATGAAGGAAGATAGAGATAGATTTATGGCAAATGGTATGAATGATTATGTGCCTAAACCTATTAGAGCGGAGATTTTAGTGAGAAAAGTTGCAGAATGGGTGAATCGTAAATTGGCACTTAGCAATGAAAAGTTGGTTAATGTGTCGCCACCGATTATTGTTGAACAATTAGAAATTAAATGTGAAGAATTACCAATAAGTAATCATGAAACAGCACTCGATAATTCACCTGTAACCAATTTTCATGAACTTGATACGTATCCAATTCTGGACTTCGAAATAATAAGGCAACTTTCCGATAGTGTAGGTGGAGATATGGGTTTTGTCAACTCAATCTTAGAAGGATTTGAGGAGGAAGCAACCGAACAAATTCAAAATGCCATTGTGGGGTTTAAAACCAATAATTGTAAACAAGTGCAGGGAGAATTACATACTTTAAAAGGGAATGCAGGAAC
>JACMRQ010000068.1 GCA_014376355.1 Arcicella sp.
ACAAAAAAAGAGCCATAACTTACGTCATGGCTCTTTTTTATGAATTTGTATCAATTAATTACTTAATTTCAACTTCAGCACCAGCTTCTTCTAAAGATTTTTTCAAACCTTCAGCTTCGTCCTTAGAGATTCCTTCTTTAATTGCTTTTGGAGAAGAATCAACTAAATCTTTAGCTTCTTTCAAGCCAAGACCTGTTAAGTCTTTTACCAATTTAACTACTGCCAATTTACTTGGACCAGCAGCTTTCAAAATTACGTCAAATGCAGTTTGCTCAGCAGGAGCTTCAGCAGCATCACCTGCACCACCACCACCAGCAACCATTACAGCCGCAGCCGCAGCAGGCTCAATGCCATACTCGTCTTTCAAAATTGCTGCTAACTCATTAACCTCTTTTACTGTTAAATTTACTAATTGTTCAGCGAATGCTTTTAAATCTGCCATTGTATTAAGATTTTATTTGTTTTACGAATTTGAATAATTACTTTTTAAATTAGATACAACCTTCAAGTAAGCAATTGACAACTGTTTACTATTAATTGTTCACTGATTTTATGCTTCTTTCTCTGAAAGAGTTTTCAAAATACCAGACAATTTTTGTCCACCGCTTTGAAGAGCAGAAATAACGTTTTTCGCTGGTGATTGTAACAATCCAATGATTTCTCCAATCATTTCTTGCTTCGACTTCACATTTTCCAAAGCTGCCAATTGGTCTTCACCAATAAACAAACCTCCTTCAATTGAAGCACCTTTAAACGTAATTTTTGTTTTTCCAGCTTCTTTCTTGAAATCTTTGATAAGTTTCGCAGGAGATTTTGGGTTTTCTGGTGAGAAAATAATCCCCGACAATCCTTTGAAAACTGTATCGTTGAATGAAGAATAGTCAACTCCTGTAGTTTCTAATGCTTTTGCAATAAGCGTATTTTTAACAACACGATATTCAAAACCTCTTTGGAAACACATTCTTCTAAAATTATTTACTTCTGCAACAGTTAAACCACCTGTATCAGTGATATAGAAGTATGGAGTTACCGCAAACTTTTCGCTTAACTCTTTGATGATTACACCTTTTTCTTCTTTCGTCATGATTACAATCCTTTAACTGTTCCTTGGTCAATTTTAATTCCTGAAGACATAGTTGAAGACAGATTAACTGACTTCACATAAGTTCCTTTGGCTGATGATGGTTTCAACTTCAACAATGTGTTGATAAGTTCCTGAGCATTTTCAGCTAATTTTTCAGGTGAAAATGAAACTTTACCTACTGAGGCGTGAATGATACCAGTTTTATCAACTTTAAAGTCAATTTTACCAGCTTTCACTTCTGTAACAGCTTGTCCAACGTTCAAGGTAACTGTACCTGATTTTGGATTTGGCATTAAACCTCTTGGTCCTAAAACACGTCCCAAACGACCTAATTTTGCCATTACAGTTGGCATAGTGATAATTACATCAATATCAGTCCAACCTTTTTCGATTTGTTGGATGTAATCATCCAAACCAACGTGATCAGCTCCTGCCGCTTTTGCTTCCTCTACTTTATCAGGCGTACAAAGTACGAGAACTCGTACATTTTTTCCTGTTCCATGAGGCAAAGCAACTACGCCACGAACCATTTGGTCGGCTTTACGAGGATCTACCCCCAAACGAACGTCGATATCTACTGAAGAATCGAATTTCGTATATGAAATCTCTTTCAAAATCTCAGCTGCTTTCGTAAGTGAATACGATTGCGTTGCGTCATATTTTGTTTGAGCTTCTTTTTGCTTTTTTGTTAACTTAGCCATTTTTTTGAATGTCGTTATTAGTTATTCGGTAATTAATTATCGGTTACTAATTATGGTATAAATGGTTATTAGTTAATCATATGTAATTTAATACAAAATATAATTTACTGAATAACTACTCATTAATAACTGCTTCCTGATAACTGTTTCCTGATAACTGAAAATCAGAATGGTTTTTCTCCAGATACTGTCAAGCCCATTGAGCGAGCTGTTCCTGCTACCATACTCATTGCTGATTCAATGGTAAAACAGTTTAAATCAGGCATTTTAGTTTCAGCAATTGTACGAACTTGTTCCCAAGTTACAGATCCAACCTTTTTCAAGTTTGGTTGTGCTGAACCTAATTTTAATTTGGCTGCTTCCAACAATAAGATGGGTGCAGGAGGAGTTTTTACTACAAATTCAAAAGATTTGTCTTTAAAATAAGTAATCAAAACTGGAAGGATAACGCCAGGTTTATCTTGTGTTCTTGCATTAAACTGCTTACAGAACTCCATGATATTCAAACCCTTAGAACCCAATGCCGGTCCAATTGGGGGCGAAGGGTTAGCGGCACCACCTTTGCATTGCAACTTAACGAAGCCTGCTATTTCTTTTGCCATTACGGTAATTGTTTAAAATCTTGAATTGACTTGAAATTTCTCTGCCAATAAGGGTGGAAGCTCCTTATCTGAGATTTTTCGGTAGCTTTACGGATAAATTATTCTGTAACGAAACAATCTGATTTACAGGGATTTGACGATTTTAAGCACATCAAAAAGAACCTGCTCCATGAAACGGACTGCAAAATTACGGCTTTGTTGTTAATATACAAAGCGTTAAAGGGATTTTTTTAGAAATACCTATAAACTCGCATATTCCTTCGCAAAATATGTTAAAATTACTTTAGCTCCAGCCCTTTTAATGGACGTTAAACTCTCCACCATAGTCCTTGTTCCGTCCAACCAGCCATTTTGAGCAGCAGCTTTTACCATCGCATATTCACCCGAAACATTATATGCTGCAATTGGAATATTAAAGTTGTCATTTAAGGTTTTAATTATATCTAAATAGGCTAAAGCAGGTTTAACCATCAGAAAGTCAGCACCTTCTGCATAATCTAATTCCGCTTCAATCAAAGCTTCACGAGTATTGCCAGGGTTCATTTGATACGTTTTCTTATCACCAAATTTAGGAGCCGAATCCAAAGCGTCACGAAATGGGCCATAAAAAGCTGAAGCATATTTTGCGGTATATGCCATAATACTGGTATTGATAAAACCTTCATCGTCCAGCATTTCACGCAAATATCCAATCCGCCCATCCATCATATCCGAAGGTCCGATGATATCTGCTCCTGCACGTGCTTGTGCGAGAGCCATATTTCCTAAAATTTGAAGCGTTTCATCATTTAAAATATTTCCTTTTTCATCTACATATCCATCATGTCCATCGGATGAATAAGGATCCATTGCTACATCTGTCATCAAAGCAATCGCTGGAAATTTATTTTTAATTTGATTAATTGCTTCTAAATACAAACTACCTTGACGATGACTTTCAGAGGCAAACTTGTCTTTTTTATCTTCCGAAAGTAACGGAAAAAGAGCAATTGAACGAATCCCTAAATCTTCAATCACAGTGATTTCTTGTAGTAATTTATCCAATGAATACCTATAAATATTGGGCATAGATTTTACTTCTGATGTCAGGTTATTTCCTTCCATCACAAACATGGGATAAATAAAATCATTGACCGATAAAGTAGTTTCTTCCACCATTGCACGGACGGCTGCCGACTGGCGGTTTCTGCGGGGTCTTCTTAACATTGTGTTGTTTTTAATTTGGGCTACAAAGGTACGAACTCAACCTGCAAAAAAAATAAATTCCTACCTTTGCATTTCATTTAAGAAAATTATGATTTCAGTAGATAACGTAACGGTTGAGTTCGGTGGACGAGCTTTGTTTAGTGATGTAACTTTCAACATCAACGAAAAAGATAGAATAGCCCTGATGGGTAAAAATGGTGCTGGTAAATCTACTTTATTGAAGATTATCGCAGGAGCTGACAAAGCCACCAGAGGCAAAATATCAGCTCCGAGTGATGCCGTAATTGCTTATCTTCCTCAGCATCTTTTGACGACCGATGATTGTACCGTTTTTGAAGAAACAACAAAAGCATTTTCTCAAATATTGGATATGAAAGCCGAGATTGATGAATTGAATGGTCAGTTAGAAACTCGAACTGATTATGAATCAGATGCTTACATGAATATTATTGAGCGAGTTTCAGAAGTGAGTGAGAAATATTATTCTATTGAAGAAATCAATTTTGATGCAGAAGTTGAAAAGGCTTTATTGGGATTAGGTTTCTTAAGAACAGATTTTACTCGAAAAACCAGTGAATTTAGTGGCGGCTGGCGTATGCGGATTGAATTGGCAAAAATCCTTTTACAAAATCCTGATTTAATTCTTTTGGATGAGCCAACCAACCATTTAGATATTGAATCAATTCAATGGTTGGAAGACTTTTTAATGAATTCTGCCAAAGCTGTAATTGTAATTTCTCACGATAGAACTTTTGTCGATAATATCACGAATCGTACCATTGAAATCACGATGGGGCGGATTTATGATTACAAAGTAAATTATTCACATTATCTCCAACTTCGGAAAGAACGGCAAGAACAACAGCAAAAGCAGTTTGTTGAACAACAAAGATTTATTGCGGATACGATGGAATTTGTTGACCGTTTTAAAGGGACTTATTCAAAGACCTTGCAGGTACAGTCAAGGGTGAAAATGTTGGAAAAGTTGGATATTGTGGAAGTGGATGAGGTTGATACTTCGGCTTTGCATTTGAAATTTCCGCCCGCACCACGTTCTGGAAATTATCCCGTTATTGTGGAAGATTTAACCAAAACTTATGGCGACCATGTAGTTTTTAAAGATGCTAGATTGACAATTGAACGTGGCGAAAAAGTAGCTTTTGTAGGTAAAAATGGTGAAGGAAAATCAACACTCGTGAAAGCTATCATGGACGAAATTGACTTTGAAGGCGAAATGAAATTAGGTCATAATTCGATGATTGGCTACTTTGCTCAAAATCAAGCGGCACTTTTGGATGGAGATTTAACGGTTTTCCAAACGATTGATAACATTG
>JACMRQ010000504.1 GCA_014376355.1 Arcicella sp.
ATTCCTACGGGCAGGAAGACAAACATTCCATTACTGAAAGTGAAGGTTACTAAAATGGCGACTAATATTGCATAAAGTAGATTATTTTTCTTTTGATAACTTAGTAAATATAAAACTACCATTTGCAGCAAACCAATAGGATAATAAGTCCAATTACAAATTGTCCAAAATTGATTCTCATAAGTTTGCATTTGAAAAAGCAGATAAGGAATCGGTAAAAAATAGATTATATTCCAAGCATGCTTTTTAAAAAAACGCCAGAATAAAAATAACATTCCAAACAGAGCAAGATTACCTAAATGTGCTAAAATAATATAATTTAACTTCCCTGTAAATTTATAAATCAGCCATGCAGTAAATTTCGATACGGGTGTACGATGCTCAGTGATGGTGTGCTGTTTCATAAAAATCCAGAACTTATCAATAATAGAATTGCTTTTTTCTACATCTATTAAACATTTAGTATAATATAAACTATCGTCCATGTAAGGAACGTTGATAGTATACTGCCAAACGTAATAAATGAAAAATAAAATAGGCGTAATTCCAAAAAGTATAATAAGGTATTTCAGTTTATTAAATTTCATACGTTGGTTTTTGCAAGATTGGATAAATTAAAACTGTGCCCAAAATTACCAAAGTTCCTATATAAAAACCTGATGTCATGCGTTCTTTTTCTCCAAAAACTACGTAAGCAAGGATAATTCCATATACTGGCTCCAAATTTAGGGTCAAATTGAAAGTATATGCGGAGAAAATTCTTACTAAACTGACAGATTCAGTGTACGCATAAATGGTACAAACAAAAGCTAAAATCAAAATCCAAAGCCAATCTAAGCCTTGCGGAATAACGACAATATTAGTGTTTCCTGAAATCAAAATATACAAAACAGGAAAAGCAGTACTAATGGCAACCCCTAACATTTCATAAAAAGTAATGATTTGAGAAGGGTATTTTTGGGCAAATTGACCGTTTAATACTGAGAAAATTGCTCCTAAAATTGCACAAATAATACTAAGAAGTAAACCCCAGATATGATTAAATTCAGATAAGAAGATGAAATATAAAGCGAAAACTACAACAATTCCTATGATAACTTGCAAGGGTTGAATACGTTGTTTGTTCCATAAAGGTTCGATAAAACTCGTCCAAAGTGATGTTGTTGAAAGTCCAACTAATGAAATAGCAATGGTTGAAACTTTGGCGGAATAAAAGAAAGTAAACCAATGTAAAGCAATTACGATTCCTCCAGTTGCCAATAATTGCCATCTTCCTTTTGAATCAATTTTAATTGACAAACCTTTCATTTTGAAGTAAATATAAAAACCGGCGGTGGCTAAAAATGTACGAAAAAATACTAAACCCAGCGTATGGATTGAAATTAACTGCCCAAGAATGGCTGTAAATCCAAAAATAAGAACAACGAAATGTAACGTAAAATAGTCTTTAAAAGTGGTTTTCATAATTTTGGATTATAATAAATTAATAGCACACGGATTGAAGGGATTTAGACACGGATTGAATTTAGCTTTAATAAAATCAGTCTATTATACTAATGCTAAAATAAAATTAGACACGGATAAAATTAATAGTTAAAATCCGTGTCTAATCCATTAAGTCCGTGTGCCGTCTTTTCTCATCTCGGCACAGCTCGATACAGAATCATACCGATAAAGGTAAAGACAATATTGGGCAACCACACCGCCAACAAAGGTGGCATTCCACCTGACTGAGCGATTCCTTTGCTCATCATAAAAAACAAAATATATAAGAATGCTAACATAAAGCCCAAGGCAATCTGAAAACCAACGCCTCCACGAGACTTTCGAGCAGATACAATTACGCCAATTACGGTGAGAATCACAACGGCAAAAGGATTGGCGAAACGGAGATATTTTTCAATTAAAAATACTTCAATTCCATCCGAGCCACGACTTCTAACTTTATCGATGGTTTCTTCCAATTCGGGCATCGTGAAGGTTTCTTGAAGTTGATATTTACTGTCAAAATCTTTGGGCAAAAGGTTCAAAGTAGTATCTAATTTTGCTCCATACGTTAGTTTTTCTTTACCGTTTGCTAAAAAAGTTCTAATTCTATAATCTTGAATTGTCCATTTTCTGCGTGTAGTATCCCAAACAATTTTATCAGCTAATAACTTGACTTTCAATTGACTGCCCGATATTTTATCCAATGCAAAACGATAACCTGTGTTTGTTCCAGTATCATAACTTTCTATGTAAGCATAATCTTCGGGCCCGATTTTGATATGGACATCTCGTCCACTAAAATAATACGAACCGCCTTCTACATACTTCCGTTCAAAGGTAATTCTGGTTTTATTTGCAATCGGAATAATCCAACCTACCATCAAAAAAGTGAGCATTCCCAATAGGGCAGAGCCAATCAAATAAGGGCGAAGGAAACGCATAAAACTCACACCCGTACTCAAAATAGCAATAATTTCAGTACGAGCCGCCATATTTGCGGTAAAGAAAACGGTAGAAATAAAAACCATTAGTGGACTAATATAATTTGCCCAATATGGAATAAAATTGAGGTAATAATCTCCTAATATTTCTTTCAATGGAGCTTTATTATCAATAAAATTATCAATTTTTTCGGTATAATCAATCACCATAATGATGGTTACGATGATGAGAACCGCAAAGAAATACGTTTTAAGGAATTTTTTAATGATGTATAAATCAAGAATCTTCATTTACGTTGTCGTGAGTTTTTATGCGATAAAGCAAATTTACGAATAAAAAAACCGCTCAACGATAGAGCGGTTTTTTTGAGGGTTAAATGTTGTTAAAATAACATCACTTTCCTTCATTCCAAAAAATATAAAGTCCATCCTTGCCTGCCACAATAATATCTTTTCGACCATTTCCACGTAAATCAGCAACTGACATTTGAACACCCGTGCCTTTACCTACGCCAAAAGCCCCGTGACTAATAATTTGCTTTACGAAACTATCTCCATTCCATTTAAAATAATATAAACCGATATTGTCATTTGCCCCTGCATCATTGCTGTCGTGAGCCCGCCAACGCTTTCCCGTTACGAGTTCATTTTTACCATCGCCATCCAAATCTGTCCAAATCATTTCATGATATTGTGAATTATAAGGGTCGATTGCGTGTTTCTTCCAAGTTCTATTTTTCTGATTATCAACAACTTGCTCGTACCAATCCAAACCATAACCATGTCCTTGCCCCGCAATGCAATCAGCTTTACCATCACCGTTTACGTCGGCTACAATGATTGGAATGCTTAATTCTCCCCATTTGAAGTCAGGGTGGTAAATCCATTTCCCCTTTTGTAAATCTTGCGGAGCTTCATACCAACCATCTGCCGAAACAAAATCATTTCGACCATCTCCATTTATATCACCACAACCTAACCCATGCCCTTGCGTCTCAGCAACCGTATATCTTTTAAATTTACCATTTTCAAAACGATAATATTTTAAAGATTTTCTCGGATTATTGGGACAAATCTCCATCACTCCATCGCCATCAACATCGAACAAACGAGTAGTTTCAACATTTCCAGAAGTATCAATTACGCTTTCCTTCCAAAGTCCATTATTTTTAGGATTTTCCCAAACTTTTATGCTACTTCCCCACCAACCGCCTGTGATAAAATCCATCCAACCGTCGCCATTTGCATCAAAGGGCAAATTTGAAAAACAATCCCAATATTCGCCATGTCTCTCGATCGAACCCATATATACACGGTCACGAAAGGATGGCCCTTTGTACCAATAATAGCCCGAAATTAGGTCTAAAATTCCATCATTATTAACATCAAAAACACCAACAGATTCAAAGCTTTCAGCCGCAATCATTTGTGGGCGGAATTTAATGGATTGCGAATATCCAGCGGTTGTTAAGCATAAAAGGATGACGAGTTTTTTCATGGTAAATCAGTGTTTAAGTGATATAAAATTACAACTTTTTCAATGCTTCAATCAAAATCTCTACCTGTCCTAAACTCACCGCAGGAAAATTGGCAATTCGTAATTGTGTATCCTTAAAATCTCCGTAACCAGAGCCAATAATCATATTTACGTCATTTTGAACTTGTCTTATGATGTCAGCGGCTGATTTTTCTTTTACATTTAACACCACAACTGTCTGCGAACGATGTTCTGGATTTTTAACAAAAACTTCCAAGAAATCACTTTTTGCAGCAAATTCATACAGCATTTTCGCTTTCTTTTCGGTTTGCTTTCTGATAGTTTCAATCCCAATATTATTCATGTCTTCCGCTACTTTGCCCAATACATAAATTGCCATAACGTTTGGCGTTTCGGGAGTTTCATATTTACTGAAATTTTTGAATAATGATGGTAAACTATGATACGTTCCAATTTGATTTTCGTGCGTTTTCATGCGTTCAGCTTTTTCCAACATCGAAGGATTAACAATCCAACAACCCAAACCTGCAGGCATTCCAAATGATTTTTGTACTGAAAATAAAGCTGAATCAATGGTATTAAAATCTAATTCTGGATAAGGTGCCGACGATACCATATCCACGCATACAAATTTATCTTTATTGGCTCTTTTAAGTTTATGAATCTCAGCAGGACGCATTTGTACACCCGAAGAAGTCTCATTAGCAGTCGTACAAATAAGTTCTGCATACTCAGGAACGATGATTTCTGAATTATCAAAGCCTTCGCCAAAAGGTTTTTCGAGAAGATGAGCGTATTTATTTAATTCTATTGAAAAATCATAGAATTTCTTTGAAAATGAGCCATTTACCAAATGAAAACTTTCATGTTCAACGGTATTTTGAATCAATCGCTCCCATATTTCAGTGGCTGAACCTGTGAAAAAAATTCCGTTTGTTTCTGGAATATTCATCAAAGTCCTTAACTGTTCAACTGTGTGTTTATAAATATCCCGAAACTTCTGTGAACGGTGCGAAATTGAGCCTAATTGTTGCTCAAAAGCCTCTTGATAATGTCTTTCAACGGTTGGGAAAAGTTCGGCAGGTCCTGGAGTGAAGTATGTTTTACGCATTTTTTGATTTAAATTTATGTGACGAAATTACGAAATATTATTTGGTAGGAAATAAAAAATTAAATACCCTCAAACCATAAAATAATTATCCTATTCAAAACAATAAAAAAAAGCCCTTTCTACTTATCTTTATGCCTACTTTTTTCGTTAAATAATTTGGCAAGAAATTATTTCATCAAATTTAGATTACAAATTATGCAAAAATATATACTTACTATAATCTTTACATCATTTTCACTGGTTGGTTTTGCTCAAAGCAAGCCCCAATACAGTCAATATATGATGAATAGTTACCTCATAAATCCTGCTGTTTCAGGAATTGAGGATTATATTGATGTCAAAACGGGTTATAGAAATCAATGGACGGATTTTCCAGGAGCTCCCGTTACCTATTATGTATCCGCCAATATGCCAATCGGCAAACCCGACCGAACAAGCACGGGAGCAACCCCAAATATTAGTAAAAACATTCGCCGTCCTCTTTCGCTCTCTACTGAATTTAGAGGAGCTCCACGTGTGCCTGGGCATCACGGCGTAGGCATTGTCTTCGTAAGTGACCACATCGGGGCTAATACTCAAAATAGTCTTACCACCAGTTATGCCTATCATATTCCCATTTCTGGAACAATGAAATTAGCAATTGGAGCATCTGGTGGAATTACGCAATATGGTTTAGATTTCAGTAAAATTCAAGTAAAAGACAATCCTGACCAAGCCATTTTAGCAAGTGGCCAATTAACAGCTATTCAACCTAATATCAACGTTGGAGCATGGTTATATTCTCGGCATTTCTTCTTGGGAATTTCTGCAAATCAATTAATTTTTGACAATTTTAATTACCAAAATAAAGCCCAAGCTGTAAGTCCCTATTCTTGGTTAGGAACTACTTATACACACTATTTTTTGACGGCAGGTTATCGTTATGAAATCAATGATGAATGGGCAATTATTCCCTCTACGATGATTAAACGAGTAAATCAAGCTCCGATAAGTTATGACATTAACCTTAAAGCTATTCATAAAGACCGTTTTTGGTTTGGGGCTTCATATCGTCACAAAGATGCGGTAGTGGGGCTTTTAGGTGTGAATATTAGTTCATTTATCAACCTTGGTTATTCTTATGATTTTACGCTTTCAGATATTCGGGAACGCTCAAAAGGTTCGCACGAAGTGGTCGTTGGTATTATGCTGAACAACCGTCATAGAATTGTTTGTCCTCAAAATATTTGGTAATTAAGAGCGTGTCTATCTATTGAAAAAAATAAGGATTAGTGTTATTCCTCCCTACTTATTTTGCCAACATATCGAAGAAAACACCAAATTTTTCTCTTTTTCAAATACGCTAAATCATCATCATTGGTATAGGCTTCTCGCTCAAAACTGATACTCATGTAGGCTTGATATGAATTCAAGCCATTAAGTCTATAAATTAGGTATTCAAGTACATACCAAATGTAAAAAGGCAAAATTAACATTTCTATTTGCTGTCTAAAATGTATTCTTTCGTGATTAATCAGCACTTTAGACGGCTTTTTATTCTTAACAAATAGAAATGGAAAAATTGCCATGCCGCTGGCACGCATGAATTTTATTCGGATGATAAAAAAGCAAAATCGATTAATCATAAGATATGAATTTCAAAGCAAAATTATATACTTTTATACATAGTTCATCATCTTACAACCGCAATTCTCGCCTGAAAATCTTTTCTTTTTCTTCTGGAAATACTGATTATATCGTTGTTTTGCATCTCAACGTATAATATTTGAGCTTCATCATAATTTCTCAAAAATTGCATATTGATAAGATGAGCTTTATGAATTCTGAGAAAATCAGCTTGTTCCAGAACGGTATTATACACCTTCAAAGTCCTTGAACTAATCACGGTATTACCATTTTTAAGATGTAAAAGGGTGTAATTCTTTATTCCTTCCAGATGGACAATATCTTTAATAAGTATTCTGTGAGTTTTTGATTGATCTGGGACTAATAAATACTGTTTTCCAAGAAGCGTTACAATCTTAATAGAAATAGTACATAGTGGTACTTGCGGTAGATTTTGAACTTCCATTCAATATTGTTTTATGGTGTTAGACTATTAATTTTAGTGTAATATATGGCATTAAATAATAACCTCCAAGTCGTTTGAAGGAAATTTTATGGAGAGTTGTAGAGTCGTATTTGCATTTGTCTTTTAAAACTTAAAATCCAGACATTTTACAAAATTTTCTTATTTTTATTTGCTATATTTTTTATTAATATTTTCGTAAAGTGTTTCGGGTACGTTGGATTGGTAAGTTGATTTTGTAACCTCAGGACGTACCCAATCTAAATGCCCCTTAACCCAAGCATACGCCAAACCAAGCACTAATATTCCTAAAAAAATAAACATTTCAATAATTGAAAACCATCCCCAATCACCGTTTGTTAATTCAATTAAGTGTTGATTCCCAAAAACCGTTGCCCAAGGAAAAAGAAAGATGAGTTCAACATCGAAAAGTACAAAAATTAGTGCTATCACATAGAAGCGCATGTTGAAGCGAACATTGGCATTTCCATCGGGTTCTTCACCTGATTCATAGGTACTTAATTTCTCCAAATTTGGGCGATTTGGACGTATTAATTTAGCAACAAAAAGCATCAAGGTCACGAAAACAATTCCTGAGATGATGAACAATAATATGTAACCGAAGTCTGAAAGCATTTATGATTTTTTAATATTCAAGTAACCTTTAATAACCGTAAAAGTAGTAATTGCCAAAAAGAATAAAATTACATAATGAACGTAGTTAATTATCCAAGGAAATTGTACGCCAAAATAATATCCACCACCCACTAAAGAACCAACCCAAAGAGCAGCACCTGCTATATTTAAAAACAAATATTTAGGAAAATTCATCTTACTAATCCCCGCCAAAATGGGTGCGAATGTACGAATATAAGGCAAGAAACGACTAATAATTAAAGCTTGATTACCATATTTTTCAAAGAATTCTTCGGTTGATTTTATGTGTTTTTTCTTGAAATACCATCGGTCTGGACGGTTCTCAAGATTGCTTCCAAAGTATCTACCAAATAGAAAACCTGTTAATGAACCCAATACCGCCGCCAGAAAAAGATATAATAGAACAGTTATAAGGGTATATTGCACCACTTGCGTGCCAACAAATACGCCTGTGAGAAACAATAAATAATCTCCAGGAAGAAAAAAAGCAAAGAACAATCCATTCTCAGCATAAACCACGAAAGTCACCGCCCAAAGACCTGCACTAATAATTTCCTTTGAATCAGAGAGATATTTTATAATTTCAGATATTTCCATTGTTAGGATTTAGGGGTTTGGATTTGAGATTTGGGGCATCGAAACCGATAAATTGAGCGTAAAATATTTTAAAAAAATCCTAAAATTTAATCTCTAACCCGTAATTTACTTTTTCTCACAAACAATCTTGCCATCAAAAATAGTCATAAACATCTTTATATTTTGTATATTTTTTGATTTAATGGTTAAAATATCGTCTGAAAGAACAATTTTTGAACTGTGAGTTACAAGCAATAAACCGTTAGTAAAGTAGCGACTAACAAGCGTTTTTTCATAAGATATGGAATTAAGATTCCAATTTATAATTCTAAATTACTGACTTCACGAAAGTTAAAAATTTCAAGAAGTTAAGCGGACAAATACTGAAATAGTA
>JACMRQ010000505.1 GCA_014376355.1 Arcicella sp.
TTTGTGATTAAGTTCATGGTAAAGATTATAGAACTTACCCACCACTTTCTGAAAATTAAAGTGATTGGGGAAAAGACAAAATCCATCTAATTTTGGAATTTTTGCCACAAAATCTTTTCCATGATCCGCATTGATACACTTGACCTTCCAGGTAATTAATTTACGTTCCGTTGAACCGTCGGTGTTGGGTCTTTCAACCAATTTATAATAATTTGTGCCAATACGGACGTAACCCAATTTTTCTATGACGTTCGTAAGCGTTAATTCAGAATTTTTCATTGGGATATAAGGTTTTAACAGAATATTGCTAAATTCTTAGAAGAATAGCGGCATTCTTAATTTGACAAAAAGAAATTACAAGGCAATCTGCGGGAACATATTGCCTCATCTTTTTGCTTGAAAATTAGTTTTGAAACTGCTCAGGAAATCAGCGGCTTTACTTTCGGGCGAAACCACTGTATAACTTCTGAGCCAATTGATAAGGTCTCGTTTGAAGAAATACAAACGACCACCCTGTCTGATGTGTGGCATATCACCTTTATTGCATTTGAAATAAAGGGTGGGTTTTGGCATATCTCCCAAAAACTGACAGGCTTGTACCACATTTAGCGGAACGTCTTCCTGTAATTCTGGTGCTGGGGAATGAGCAAATGAGTCAGCAATTACCTTAGATAATTGCTCAACGGTTAAATCAATAATGCGGGTTTCTCTTTCAATAATCATCTCTATAAAGTTTAAGTTTAAAATAATTTATAAATTTTATAAATTATTTTTTAAATACTTATCTAAACTGATAAATAAGAGTGATAAATAGTGATAAACAGCATGAAAATTTGGACGAAAGAGCGGTAAATTCTTTTGGAATTAATAAACGGTTAGAATTGCTGAATCGATTATCAGTTCTGATTCTTTCCCTGATGTTATTGATAAAAGTGAAGGGATTTTTTTTAATTGGAAGAAGCAATGATAAATGGAATTTACATCATATCAATTTATTGGCGAATAAAGTGAGTCGATTTTCCATATTAAAGTTGAAATGTCAAAAAGGTTTAGAAACGTAATTAAATTTTGAAAAAAAAATTGAGAAATACCAAAATATTTTTCACTCTTTTATTTATGGAAATTTCAGAAGCAAAGTGGGGATTTCTGCAAACTATATGCAAACCAGAAAATTTTTCCAAATAAAAAAGAGTTACAAATGAATGTAACTCCTTGATATCCTGATACTTAACTGAGAGCCTTCTATCGGGATCGAACCAATGACCTACTGATTACAAGTCAGTTGCTCTACCAGCTGAGCTAAGAAGGCTTTTTTCAACAATTTCAGAACGTTGTTCCTTTATTGTGATGCAAAATTAGGGCGTTTTCTGTTTCTGTGCAAGCCTTTTAGGAATAAAATTAAAAATTTGTGCTAAAAAAAATATAAGGTTTTGATTTTCAAAAGATTAGTCATTAAATTATTTTAGTATTAATTCTATAATAATCTTCAATATTCAGCCAGATTATCATTTTGAACAAAATTATTCCGATTTAGCATTTTACCTTTGTGAAAATGTGCAACGGATAAGGCCTAACCAAACGTCACATAGCCAAATTACAGTTATGACTTTACAAGAATTATTAAAACAAGACTTCTCAACCGAATTTCAATTCCAAGCCTCACGTAGTGGAGGGGCAGGTGGGCAGAATGTGAATAAGGTTTCCACCAAAGTGGAATTACGATTCAATGTCGCTACTTCAAGCTTATTGGACGACAATCAAAAAGAGTTAATCCAGAAAAAACATAAGAATCAGATTAATTCAGCAGGTGAATTGATAATTGTTTCGCAAGAAGAACGTACGCAGTTACGAAACAAAAATACAACAATTAAAAAATTCAAAGAACTGTTAATGAAAGCTTTAACTATTCCAAAAAAACGCATTAAAGTAACTCCAACGGCTGGAATGATTGCCGAACGATTAAAAAATAAAAAAATGGCTTCTGATAAAAAATCTAATCGGGGGAGAATTGATTTTGAATAGCACTAAATCCTTAAATCGGTAAAATAAATTAAAAGTTAAAATGACACTCAAACAACAAGGTTTTTTCTTTCCTGCCGAATGGCATCCACATGTGGCTACTTGGTTAACATTTCCGCACAATGACCACTCATGGCAAGGCGATAAATTGTCGAAAATGTACCCTCAATATTTTGAATTTATTAAAGCTATTTCAAAAGGTGAAAAAGTTTGTTTAAATGTTGATAATGAGATACTCAAAGACTTTATTTTAAAGCAATTATCTCTTTATGATATTGATAAGGATAAACTTGAAATATTAATAAATCCAACCAATGATGCTTGGTGCCGTGACCACGGCCCTGCATTTTTAATCAATCCAGAAACCAAGCATCGAATGGTTGTAAATTGGGGATACAATGCTTGGGGAGGGAAATATCCTCCTTTTGATGATGATAATAACTTACCCATTAAAATTGCTAAATATCGTGGTTTGGACTATGTAACGCCCAATATTATCATGGAAGGTGGTTCTGTAGATTTTAATGGGAAAGGAACAGTTCTGACCAGTCGTTCATGTTTATTAAATCCAAATCGAAATCCAGAGTTGAATCAGTCACAAATTGAAGAATATCTTTATGACTATTATGGATTGGAACAGGTTTTGTGGGTAAATGATGGTATTGTGGGCGATGACACAGACGGACATATTGACGATACGGCTCGTTTTGTCAATGAAGATACAATCGTGGCTGCGATAGAATACAACAAAAATGATGAAAATTATGAGGTATTAAATGAGAACTTGAAACTGATGAAACAGATGCGGCTATTGAATGGCAAACAATTGAATGTCATTGAGTTACCTATGCCTTCGCCTGTAATGATTGATAATTTCAGAACACCAGGGTCTTATGCAAATTTCTTAATTTGTAATGCAGGAGTGATTGTACCAACGTATCAATGTAAAAATGATGATATTGCCTTAGATATTCTTTCGCAGTGTTTTAAAGGTCGTGAAGTAATTGGTTTAAAAGCCACTGATATTATTTGGGGACAGGGGAGTTTTCATTGTCTTTCACAACAAGAACCGATGGTTTAGTTAAATGGTGGCAGGTTTTAGTGTTGCAATTCACCATTATTAAAAATAGCAAGAAAAGTCAAACGTAAAACTAATTTTCAACGAATAGACAAAATGAAAAATATTTTCATACATATTTTTTTTTTAATTCTCGGATTCACCTCCTGCAGATCAACAAAATCCATAGCTGAAAACAAAGCTAAAAAACCTGATCAATTTGCTATTTTTCAAGTTAAATCACTGAAAGCCATTAACTTAGAAGAAGAATTGACCTTTGCCGATGAAGTGGTTTTGACATATTCTTTAACCGCAGTTGATGAAAACAATAAGGTGGTTCAAGTGGCAAATGGTTCTTGGGGCGTTGAAAGTATGAAGAAAGGGCAAGTGGCATTGAGTGAAAAATTTAAAATTATTGAGATGCAAATCCCCTTGAAAGGTAAAATTTTATCATCGGTAGTTTTGACAGAAATTGATGATTATCAAAAAGCCCAAAGCACGGTCAAAAAGATAAATGAATTTGGAGGTTTGGGTAAAATCCCTGCCATGTTTATTACTTTGGGCGAGTTTGAAACACCTTTAGCCATTGTTTTTGCGAGTCTGCAAGCGGCAGGAATCGGCTTGAAAGCAGTGGAGAAATTTGATCAAGATGATTTATTAGGTCAAAGTACGTTCGATTTAGATGTATCATCTCTTTCAAGTTCTCAAAAAAAGTATCCAATCAATTTAATTTTTGAAGGTGAACATCTTAGAAATAAATTCAGATATGAATTAAACTATGAACTAAAAATAATTGAGAAAAGCTCTAATCACTGATTCTCAGCAATACTTAATTGTTGAAAAGCAGTTTTCTGTTTTGAGCATAGTCTGTGTGAATAATTATTTGTATTTTTGCTCCCCCAATACAATAAACTAACACGCTAAATAGTTTCAAATTATATCAGAAATTGTTAATTTACTGTTCTTATGTAAATTTTTTCTGTTTTTAATGCGTTTGAAATACTGCTTATCAGACATTAAGATTGAAAAATTATGACCCACATTATTAGATTTTTATATACTTTAACTGCTGGTTTTTTATGCTGCTTTCACGCTGTAAACGCTCAAACAGAACCTTACGCAATCAAAATCGGCTACCGTGTAATTACCTCTACCGAACTGTCGCAGACCTACCGAAGACTCCTTCAGAGCGATAGTGTTAAGAAAGATAAATCAATAGAATTTCTTGATAATTATATAAACTACAAATTAATGGTGTACGCTGCTCAACGCATGGGTAAAGACACTACGAAAGCATTTAGAGAGGAAATCAATTCGTATCGTAAGGAATTAGCTACTCCTTATTTGGTAGATAAAGTTATCCTTGAAAAGCTTATCCAAGAAGCATACGAACGAATGCGTGAAGAAGTTAGGATTGCCCAAATATTTATTCCAGTACTCAAAAATGCAAGTCCTGCCGATACTTTATTAGCATTTGACGAAATCAGAACGTTAAGATTGAAAATTCTGAAAGGAGAATCCTTTGAACAAATAGCTAAGAATTATTCGCAGGATTCGAAAACGGCTGGAAGAGGTGGAGACATGGGTTTTATTGCTGTTTTAGATAATAACTATGCTTTTGAATCAGCTGCTTATAACAATTCAAAAGGAGATGTTTCTTTTCCAATTCGTACCGATAAAGGTTATCATTTAATTAAAGTCTTAGAAAAACGTTCATCAAGGGGAAAAGTTAAATTAGCTCATATTCTTATCAGTGTTGCTCCGAATTCAAGCCCAGAAATAGTCGCTGAAGCTAAGAAAAAAATAGATGAAATTTATGGATATTTGAAAAAAGATGAAACATTTGAGGGACTATGTAAAACTTATTCAACTGACACTAAAACAAAAGATAATGGTGGAATTTTGAATCGTTGGTATGAGGCTGGAACGCTTATTGACGAAAAAATGGCTAATGCTGTTTTCGCACTCAACGGTAAAGGTGATTATACCGTGCCAATTCAAACTGCTTTAGGATGGCATATTTTCAAATTGATTGATAAAAAACCTTTATTGAAATTTGAAGAACTAGCTCCCTTTATTCGCCAAAAAATCACTTCTGATGCTTCCAGAAATACAATTGTTAAAGGAAATTTGGTAAAACGATTGAAAAAAGACAATAATTTTCAAGAATCCCTATCTATAAAACAACAAGCTTTTGATAATTTTTATAAGGATAGATTAGGCAATGAAGACTATCTTGGTAAAACCATTTTTACCATTAATCAAATGCCCTATACCGTCAAGGAATTCTATAGTTTTGTTACAAAAATGCAACGTCAATTAGCTAAAATTGGTGCTTTAAACGATAAATCGGAACGTGATTGGTATAATCTTTTCGTAGAGGAT
Organism: Arcicella sp.; assembly: GCA_014376355.1. GTDB lineage: Bacteria > Bacteroidota > Bacteroidia > Cytophagales > Spirosomataceae > Arcicella. Next base: position 5,462 of record JACMRQ010000505.1, read on the forward strand.
AGAAATCTGCGGTATGAAGAAAGTTATCTCGAAGTAAAATATCCAGAGTTTCGTTCTGATGTGCAAGACTATCATGATGGGATTTTGCAGAAAGACTTTTTGAATGAAAACGTACTCGAAAAATCATTAGACTCTCTGTCACAAGTAAAATATTTTAATCAGAACACGCAAAATTATCAATATACCAATCGAGTAATGGCAAAGGTTGTATCAACTGACCGCCGTGAGACGATGGAGCAAGTTAAACCGATTTTAACGAAAGCTCCTTATCCTTTAAATCGTCCTTTTTCACAAATGTATTTTGAAAAAGATAAAGCTGATTTTACAGTAGATACTCAAAAAATGCTTTATGATTTAATGATAATTATGATCAATAAACGTGATTACACTGTTGAAATTACTGGAAATTCTGATCCCGAAGAATCCGAAACCGTTTCATCACAAAGAGCCAGAAAAGTAGTTAACTATCTGATGAACAAAGGGGTTTCTCCCATAAGAATTATTGAAAAAGATGATGGAAAGTATAAACCAATATCCAAAACCGAACGTTCTAAGAATATGCGAGTGGGGATTAAGTTTTTCTCGAATTCAATGGAAGATGTTGTAAAGCGCTTTAATGCTTTGAAACCCGGAAGTCTTACTGCCGAACAGCATTTTTTCAAAAAAGGTGATAATGAATACGTAGATGCAGCCACTTGGACAGTCGGTGAATCTAATTATGAAGTAAAGGGAAGAAAAGTTTGGATTAATATTCAAGAAGTCGAAGAACCACGCCCGAAAACATTTAAAGAAGCTCGTGGACAAGTGATAAAAGATTATCAAACCGTTTTATTTGATAACTTAATCAATGAGTTAAAAACTAAATATCCAGTTGAAATTAGTCAAGAAGAAGTCAAGCGAATTTTAAATTAAACGGATTAAAAAGTTCCCTTAACACTTTTTAACGATCTTAGTATATCAATCCACTCCACAAAAAACGTTATCTTTACGTGATAATTTAATTTATTGTACATGAAATTCTTGAAAAATATTTTTTTACTATTTTCCTTATCTGTAATACTCCAAAATTCACTCGTGGCACAAACCCCAGTTGTGCTTGATAAGATTATAGCAAAGGTTGATAATTATTATTTATTGAAATCTGAATTGGAAGCTCAGTTTCAACAGGCCTCCCAAAACGGTCAGCAAGCACCGCCAAAATGCCAATTATTAGAAAGCTTGGTTGTAGGTAAATTAATGTTGGCAAAATCTGAGATTGACTCTGTTACCGTTGAAGATAAACGCATTGATACTGAGCTAAATTCACGAATGGAGCAAATGGAGCAGCAATTTGGCTCGCAGAAAAACATTGTGGAGGCATACGGAAAAACTATTGCCTCCTTGAAAGAGGAGCTTCGTTCTGCCATTAAAGAACAATTGGTTACCCGTAAAATGCAAGACAAAATCACAAGTGATGTAAAAGTTACTCCAAAAGAAGTTAGGCGTTTTTATGAGGCAATTCCTAAAGATTCCTTACCATATTTACCGTCTGAAGTGGAGATTGGACAAATTGTGAGAATGGCAAAAACCACCAGAGCTCAAAAAGATGAACTCTACAGAAAACTTTTGGATTATAAAAAAAGGGTTGAGAATGGAGAAAAATTTGATGAATTAGCCAAGCTATATTCGGAAGATTTAGGATCTGGAAAAAGAGGAGGAGATTTAGGTTTTTCTAAGCGTGGACAAATGGTTGCTCCTTTTGAGGCAGCGGCATTGAAATTGAAACCTAATCAAATGTCGGATGTCGTAGAGTCTGAATTTGGATACCACTTAATAAAACTTTTAGAAACTCGTGGACAAGAATATCATGCTTTGCATATTCTTTTACGTCCTGATTATCAACGACTTGACGTGGTTGAACCCACTCGTTTTTTGGATAGCATTCGAGTTTTGATTCAACGTGATACCTTGAAGTTTGAGAAAGCGGCAAAACTATTTTCTGAAGATAAAGGGACGCAAGATGCAGGGGGAATGCTAATCGACCCACAGTCTCGTTCAATCAGAATGCCTTTAGATGGAACAATGGAATCGGGTTTATATTTCACAGTGGATACGATGAAAGTTGGAACAGTTTCAGCACCAATGACTTACAGAACCGAAGATGGACGCTCAGCCATGAGAATTCTTTATTATAAAACCAAACACATTCCACATTTTGCTAATTTACAAGACGATTTTCAGAGATTATCAAATTATACCTTGAATAGAAAACGAAATACAGCCATAGAAAAATGGTTTGTAAAAGCAAAAAGTGATGTCTTCATCTATATTGTGGATGAATATAAAGATTGTAATGTTATGAAGACCAATGTAAATTAAGGTCTAATAATGTCAAAATAGTAATTTTTGGCAACAATTTTGTTTATATTTGAAAAGTGTCAGGTAAATTTGCCTGACACTTTGATTTTTATGTAATGTAACCTTTCCTCTTTTTCAATGAATCTTACATTCAAAATACAACTTATTTAATAACATGGCTCAATACCAATCAGATGTTGAAGCAGTTGATGCTTTAAGAGAATCTTACCAAAAACTTACTACTGAAATCGGGAAAGTAATTATCGGTCAAGAAGATACCGTTAGAATGTTACTTACCGCCATTTTTTGTCAAGGTCATTGCTTACTTGTAGGCGTTCCAGGCTTAGCAAAAACCTTATTAATTCATACTATCGCTGAGGCTTTAGATTTAGATTTCAATCGTATTCAATTCACTCCCGATTTAATGCCTTCAGACATTGTGGGTTCTGAAACATTAGATAATGAACGGAACTTTAGATTTGTGAAAGGTCCTATTTTTGCCAATATTATCCTTGCCGATGAGATTAACCGTACTCCACCGAAAACGCAATCTGCTTTGCTTGAAGCTATGCAAGAGTATGCGGTTACAGTTGCAGGTAAAAAATATCCATTAGAAAAACCTTTTTTTGTGTTGGCCACCCAAAATCCAATTGAACAAGAAGGCACATATCCACTTCCAGAGGCTCAATTAGACCGTTTTATGTTTATGGTTAAGTTGGATTATCCTTCTTATCAATCAGAATTAGATATTGTAAAAAGTACTACTTCAGATAAAAGATATCAAGTTCAAAAGCAAGTTACAGGACAACAAATTTTAGCGTTCCAACAACTCGTTAGACGTGTACCTGTAGCAGATAATGTGGTGGAATATGCCGTAAAATTAGTTCATAAAACTCGACCAAATACTGAGATGGCAAATGACATTTGTAATAAATATTTGGAATGGGGTGCAGGACCGAGAGCTTCCCAAAATTTGATTTTGGCAGCAAAATGCAACGCCCTTCTGAACGGAAAATATTCGCCAGATATTGAGGATGTAAAGGCAGTTTCAATGGCCGTTCTTCGTCATAGAATCGTTCGGAATTTTAAGGCAGAGGCAGAGGGTGTTTCAGTTGAGGATATTGTTCAGAAAATTATGTAGGAGCGTTTAATTATTTGCCCAGATAAAATTTTTACTACATGAAATTAAAAATGTTTTTGTATTGCTCGCTTTTATTACTTTTATGTCAAATTTTAAGTGGCTGTATTTGGGCAAGGCGATGCCCTGAAAAAACGTGCAGAGTTTCTCAAGAACATAAACATGAAAATGGCGTTTTTCGTCCTCGTGCGGCCTTTTCTTGGGTTACTTCCAAGAAGCATTGGCCTTGGAGTCGTCTCGGAGGAGGGAAAAAATTTAACGGAAAAAAGGATAAAAAAACGGGTAAAACCAAGTTTAAATATACCCTTCCAGGGGAAAAGCAATAAAACTTAGAAGCATAATTTACAACAGAACTTAAAAAAAGGTACAGACAAATATTTGTCTGTACCTTTTTAGATTATTTTTTAACCTCCTCATCGTCAGATTCTTCTTCATCAGATTCTTCCTCATCTTCACCTTCCTCCTCTTCATCAGATTCATCATCTTCTTCGTCTTCCTCTTGTTCTCCGTCTTCCTCTTCCTCTTCGTCTTCCCTCTCGTCGTCGTCTTCCTCTTCTTCCTCTTCCTCTCCGTCTTCCTCTTCCTCTTCCTCTTCGTCTTCCTCTTCGTCTTCCCCTTCGTCGTCGTCTTCCTCTTCTTCCTCTCCGTCTTCCGCTTCATCTTCATCTTCTTCTTCGTCAGATTCTTCGTCTCCTCCGTCTACACCTAAAATATCATCATATTCTCCTTCTCCTTCATATTCTAATTCATCGTATTCTTCGGTAACTTCATCGTCATAATCATAAACATCAACGAATTGCCAAATGTCAAAATTACCATAATCGCTATCCTTATAAAATTGAAAGTTATCTCTGTTATAGCCTCTTCCACCATCAACAACTGATTTTTTGTCATTAATCCAAGAATCATCAGCATCAGGAATTGGTGTTGTACGTCCAAAAATCCAACAATCTCCAAGATTAAATTTTTCACTCATCAAATATTCATAAGGCATATAACAATAACCCTTATCACCCCATTTATCACCCCAAGAATTTCGGACAATAAACATTTTATCTATATCAGAATAACCTACGCATAACATTGCGTGTAATCCGTGCGCTTTTCTACCTGTTTCGTCAGGAGAAGGCATCGAAACAATACCTTTGTTTGGAGTGCAACTATCAAAAGAAGAAAACAAAGCAGTTCCAAATACAATTGGATAACCTTCCGCCAAACTTTGCTTCCAAGCCTCTAATTTTATTGGTACAAATTTCTTTGTCTCAATCTTGAAATCTGCCGCTACTACGTATGAATTTTCGTCTGGTTTTTTATTAACACTTTTTAAATCATAAGGCCAAGTTTCTTCTTTACATGCCCCAATCTTCATTAAGCTATCAACAGCATATTGGATATGAGAGCCTTTGTCTTCAATTTCATTACCTGCTCTTAAACGTGCGTTATAATAAATAAAAAGCCGGCTCACGTCAAATGCCCTTTTACTTAAATATTTTTTTACTAAATATTCATACGCTCCCGCAACCGCATTTGCTGTACAACTGCTCAGACTTTTTTGGTCTTCGACATCAGTCATAAAGGCCCGTAAATCTACTTTTGGAGGGAGTGTGGCTGCTTTGATATCTGATGATGCTTTGTATTTTTCAGCATCTGCACTGGGGCTAAGATAATCGTACCCCTTAATCTCACGATCTGAACCGCCTTGATTACTAAATTTTAAACTCATAGTTGAATACAGTAGTGCGGTAGCACTTTTAAAGTGTTAGTGTTAATTATGGACAGAGAATGGCAATAATTTTGCTCTTGAATAAACAGAATAGTGGTTACTTTTTGTTTATTTAAGAATACTTTTTAATGTTGAAGTACAAGAAGTACGCAAAGGAATAACTTTTTTTTAACATTCCAAAACTTGTTGTCTGAAACTTATTAATAGAAAAAAATTTAATATTAATATAAAATGCAGGAATTTTCACATTAATTTAATTAAAAATTAATTCATATTTTTTTGAAAATACTTAATCCGTAGAAATATGCTTAATTTTGAAACGATTAGCTTTATTTAAAATATTTATGATCAAACTTGAATTAAGAACGGTCAATGTAACTCGCTACGTCACCCCTTTGCGTGAGGGTGGTTCGTTGCCCGCAATCGTAGAAGCAGATGACGGATTTTTGTATGTCCTCAAATTTCGAGGGGCTGGGCAAGGTGTGAAAGCACTTATCGCCGAATTAATTGGTGGTGAAATGGCTCGTGCCATGGGATTGCGTGTACCAGAATTAGTCTTTGCTAATTTAGTTGATACCTTCAGTAAAACTGAACCAGATGAGGAAATTCAAGATTTACTTCGAGCGAGTACAGGATTAAATCTGGGTTTACATTATTTATCAAGTTCCATAACTTTCGACCCACTCGTTACAATCATTGATCCGTATCTTGCTTCTCAAATTGTTTGGTTAGATTGCATTTTAACGAATGTCGATAGAACTCCAAGAAATACCAATATGCTAACTTGGAACAAAGAATTATGGTTGATTGATCATGGTGCGGCTTTGTACTTTCATCATAATTGGGATAATTGGGAGGAGCAATCTAAGCGTCTTTTTATGCAAATAAAAGATCACGTTTTGTTATCACAAGCCTCTGATTTAACAGGAGTTAGTGAAGAATCTCGCAAGATTTTTACCGTTGAATTAATTAGAGAAATTATAAATCTAATCCCTGGTGAATGGTTGAAAGAAGAAGGTTCGGCTGAAAGTCAAAGAGAAGTTTATGTTAAATTTATAGAAACCAGAATCGCTATATCCGATTTATTAGTAAACCAATCCAATAATGCAAGACAAAGTCTTATATGAGTATGCCGTCATTCGTGTTGTGCCGAGGGTTGAGCGTGAAGAGTTTTTGAATGTTGGCATTATTCTTTATTGTTCAAAACAAGGATTTTTAGGAACCAAAATACAAGTGAATCAAGAACGATTCAAGGCATTTCCGTGCACCGTTGAAACAGCAGAACTTATGGAATATTTTCGTATTTGGGAACGTATTTGCAAGGGCGGGAAAGATGGTGGAGCAATTGGATTATTACCAATTGCTTCTCGTTTTAGGTGGCTAACTTCCACTCGAAGTACGATTATTCAAACCTCAAAAGTGCATCCAGGATTTTGTATAGGTGCTTCTGAAACGTTGGAATGCTTATTTCAAGAATTAGTTATTTGATTTTTTTGGAAAGACTAAAATTAACGAAGAGAAAAGGTTTGCCTTCCATACATACAAATAAGCATTAAAAAATTATAAATACGAGATACCTTTGTGCTTTCAAAATATCGTCAAACAAAATAATATCTCAGTGAAAAAAACATTACTCTTTTTATTCCTACTTTTTGTTGGTCTGAACCTATCAGCCCAAAAAATTAACGAAAAATACCAATATCATATTAACAAAGCCATCAGTGAAATCAGAATTGATGGAAAATTGGATGAAGCTCAATGGCAACGCTGCGAAACCACTACGGATTTCTGGATGATTACTCCCGCTGACACATCACGTGCGAGGCTCAAAACGGAGGCAAGATTCACTTACGATGATAAATATCTTTATTTTTCAGCTATCAATTATCAAGCAAAAGAAGCTCCTTACATTGTTGAATCATTGAAAAGAGATTTTAATTTTGGTCGAAATGATAATCTTTGGCTCATTCTTGAACCTTTTAATGACCTGACGAATGGATGGGTTTTTGGAACGAATGCCGCAGGAGCTCAATTTGATGGACAAATAGGTGAAGGAACAGTTTTGAACCCTAACTGGGATAATCGATGGATTTCACAAACCAGTTTCGATGGCAAAAAGTGGATTCTTGAAATGGCAATTCCATTTAGTTCACTCCGTTATAAAGCTGGAGAAACTAATTGGGGCATGAATTTGAGTCGCTTAGATTTGGGTTCAAACGAAAAATCGTCATGGGCCCCCATTCCCCGCCAATTTTTTTCTATTACACTTGCTTATACAGGTACACTCGTATGGGATAATCCCCCACCAGCCCCTAAAACCAATATTTCAATAATTCCTTATGTTTTAGGCGGCATTAGCAAGAATTTTGAGAAAGGAGAAGAGGGGATTGTTAGAAGAGATTTTGGGGGTGATGCCAAAATTGCGATTTCACCTTCATTAAACCTTGATCTTACCGTAAATCCAGATTTTTCTCAAGTAGATGTTGATCAACAAGTTACAAATCTCAATCGTTTTGAATTATTTTTTCCTGAACGCCGTCAGTTTTTCTTAGAAAATTCGGATATTTTTAACAGTTTTGGTGGCGATGAAACTCGTCCGTTTTTCTCCCGCAGAATTGGCTTAGGGACACCCATTCAATACGGTGCAAGATTAAGTGGAAAGTTGGATAATAATTGGAGAATTGGCTTACTAAATATTCAGACAAGTGCCAATAAAGATACATCAATAGGGCTTCCTACCTACAATTACTCCGTTTTTGCTTTGCAACGAAAACTTTTTTCACGCTCTAATATCAGCATGATGATTGTTAACAAAGAAGGTATTGGATTTGGCTTGCAAAATACTAAAAAAGGTTTTAATCAGTATAGCAGAAATGTGGTTTTACAGTACAACTTAGCTTCAAAAAGTAATAAATGGACGGGTAAGGCTGCCATAATGAAATCTTTCACACCCGAACAAACAACCGACGATTACACTCAATATTATGATGTTTCATTTACTACTCAAATCTGGGATATTGGCTTGACTTACAGTAGAATTGGCGAAAATTTTAAGGCTGAAACTGGTTTTGTTCCTCGTAAAGGATACTATTATATTAATCCAAATATTGGTTACACTTATTACTTGAAAAATTCAACCAGTCCGCTCATTTCACATGGACCTAAGTTATTGAGTTTTATGTATAGAAATAACAAAACAGATGTTCCCATAGATGTTTCCTTGTCTTCTGACAATTCAACTACTCACGTTTTAGGCTATAATTTCACTTTTCGTGACCGTACAACTTTTGATATTTCATTGGCTTATGATAACGTACTTTTATTCTCTTCTTTCAATCCAATTAATCCATATTCGAAGGATTATTTCGTTAAAAATAGAAGTGAACACAGTTGGACATCGTGGAGTACTTCTTTCGTTTCCTCACCCCGTAATTTATTTACCTACGGTTTGAATTCTCGCTACGGAACATACTTCGGAGACGGAACTCGTTTACGCTTGAATGGACAAATTGGTTACCGTTTTCAACCCTTTGTGAGCCTTTCATTGTCGGCAGAATACAATAGAATTAAAGACGTAAATGTGTTCAAACGAAGTGATGATAAACCCACTTTAGCGGGAACAGATTTTTGGTTAATTCAATCTAAGTTTGACATAACATTTACCAATAAAATATTTTGGACAACCTATATTCAATACAACGAACAGGTTAAAAATGTCAATTTAAACAGCCGTATTCAGTGGAGATACAAACCCGCTTCGGACGTTTTTTTAGTATATTCAGACAATTATTTACCCTCAGATTTAGGAATAAAAAGCCGATCAATTGTCTTGAAATGGAATTATTGGTGGAATATTTAAATTCAATTTATAGCTAAAAAAAA